>VBBB01000165.1 GCA_005882955.1 Candidatus Bathyarchaeota archaeon
GAGGCCTGATTTCTTGGCAGCGCTTTCTTGGTCGACGCCGTAAATGATTAGTCCTGCTGACTGGCCGATGCCTGTCTGGCTGGATAGACTCTCAGGGAGAGAGATTGTTTCAGCGGTTATGCTCATGTAGGCGCGTTTGATCTTTCCGTCGTGTAGTAGTTTGTCGACGACTGTCTTGACAGTGTTGACTGGGACTGAGATTCCACGGTTGTTGGCGTAGGCTGCGTTGATTCCCAGCATTCTACCGCGAGCGTCCACTAGTGGACCTCCGGAGTAGCCTGGGTTGAGCCGTGCGTCAGTGACTAGTACTTTGTCGAGTCCTCCGCCGCCCCACCATCTTCTGGTGCTGAAGGCGGGGTTTGTGACGATACCTGACGTTGCGCTTGGTTGTCTTCCGAATGGGTTTGCGACTGCTAGGACGAATTGTCCGACCTTGAGGCCGTCGGAGTTGCCTGTTTCGATGGCTGTGAGATTGTCAGAGTCTACTTTCAATAGTGCAAGGTCCGAGTAGGGATCCTTCCCTACTACTTTGGCTGTGTGCTTGGTTCCGTCGCTGAAGCCTACTTCGACTTCGCGCATTTCACCGATAACATGGTTGCTGGTTACGATGTGTCCGTCCTTGCTCCAGACGGTGCCTGTGCCTCCTCTCCATCTTCCAGCTCCTACCTGGACGACGGATCGGGATACGCGTTCAGTAACTTCGACGATTGCGTCTGAGACTGATTCGAGAATTGCTGACGAACTTGTTTGTTTGCTCATTTTTTCACCTACCCCTGTAGGGGTTGGGTGGCCTATTTGTTGACCAGTCAGCACAGGATACCGGTCACAGTCTAGGCGAAATCCATGTTGGGGTAGTAGGCTATCTGGGAGGCCAGATGCTGGCGCCGGCGTGTTGGCGTACCGTATAGTCCCGAAACATGTCCTAGTAGCTGGTGGGCGGCCTTCACAGCCTGACTAACCTCTCTCCCTTCGGCAACCTTCGCATCGATGCGCCTCAATCTGGATACCGTCTTCTTCTGCGATCCATTTCAGAATCGTTGCGTCGTTGTCCTGGCTGTATCCGAGCCATCGGAGTCCGCCGAACCATCGACCCTTCAAACCGGAGATTATCTGTTGAAGATCAACATCCTTGGGGAGCAGTGACTGGACGATGGGGATCGGTTGTAGGGCGGTGCTTAGAGGACGGGGAATGGTCTCATTTCCTCTCGCGGTAATTCTGTAGCCTTCATCCACTTTCTCCAATAGACCCTCTTCTTCCAAACGATCGATAATCCTGGACAGTTTCTCTTGGTGCAACCCGGTGAGGCGCTTCAGGCCATCGAATGTGAAGACTGTCAAGCCTTCCTCCATTACCGTCTGGAGGACTCCAGTATCTCTCGGCGTCAGATTGGTCTCTTCGTACTCGTCTAAGATTGAGTGTGATAGAGAAGCGTCTATCTCTCTGGAAGTTGTCATCACTCACCCTGTCTCCGCTCCACGATATATACTTAGTAGTCAATACGCACTGAGTAGGTTAGGCTGACTTTAGCAGGGCAAGAGCGCTCCCCGCGAAGATCATGGTGGATTCTGGGACGTTTCGTTCTCTGGGACTCCTTAGCAAGGGTACAATCTTCTCAAATCCTCTGGCTGAGCCGTGACTCATCATCGTGGGCGTAGAGGCCAATCGCAGATTGAGTCCGGCGAGGAGTCCAATAAAGCCAGTCACTCCAGGCTCTGTCAAGATTCTGATGCTGATAGAAGCCGCCGTCGTCGCATTCCTTGCCTACTGGATCTTCAGTGAATACGTGTTCAACGCGTACTTTCACGACTATGTCTACCAATTGCTCGGAGCCCGTGGAACAACGTTTACAGCAGCTATAGGTCTGGGAATTGGCCTGGCAGGGTCGGCGATTGCGGCAACTCTTTACCGAAACTTGCAGCATGCAAGGTCTCGTCTTGAGACGATAGCCGCTCCGAAGATCAGAGGGGCCGTTGAGAAGATACTCTCAAGTCTGCCAGCTGTTGAAGAGTCTCAGCGAGCCAGCGTCGCGAGAGTTACCGAGCCTTCCGCGATGACTCTATCATCTCTATCTCAGGGAACAGCACCCGTTACGGCCTTACCCGAGAATGAACAGAAGAAACCCAGTGATACGAAATCTTAGAGGTTCTCTCCGCGTAGTCGAGCAAGCTCCTGCAACAGCTCTCGTTCCCGCTTGTTCAACTCTCTAGGAATATCAACGTCGACTCTGACCAGTTCGTCTCCGCGGCCCCAGCCTTCTACGTGTGGGAAACCCTTCCCTTCAAGCCGGAAGACGGTCCCCGCCCTGGTTCCTGGGGGAATTTTCAGTTGAGCCTTCCCATCTATCGCGGGCACTTCTAGCTCAC
>VBBB01000166.1 GCA_005882955.1 Candidatus Bathyarchaeota archaeon
TGCCAAACTAAAGCAAACTTTCGACACAACGAAGTAACGTTCAGGAGACCGCCGGATGGAAATTCTACCGTTTTTGCTCGCACCGTTTATCGCGAGTCTCATCCTCACGGGGATCCACGCCTATCTGGGCGTGCACGTGGTCGAGCGCGGCGTCATTTTTGTGGATCTTGCTCTCGCACAGATCGCCGCGCTCGGCGCCACGGTCGCCGTCGTCGTCGGCATGGACCCTCACGGCCGCGCTGCCTACTGGATCAGCCTCGCGTTCACGTTCCTTGGCGCCGGAATATTCGCTTTCGCTCGCTCGAGCAGAGGCCACATTCCCCAGGAAGCTTTCATCGGCATCGCTTATGCCGTCGCTTCCGCCACCGCCATTCTTCTCATGAGCAAAGCCACCGGCGAGACCGAGCACCTCAAGGACATGCTCGTAGGCAACATCCTGGCGGTCTCCTGGCCCGAAGTTCGCAAGACGGCTTTTCTCTACGGCGCCATCGGCATCTTCCACTTTATCTTTCGCAAGAAATTTCTGGCCATTTCCATGAACCATGACAAAGCCGAACAGCAGGGCCTCAACGTGCGCTTCTGGGACTTCCTCTTCTACGCTTCTTTCGGCTTTGTGGTGACCTCTTCGGTGGCCATCGCCGGCGTGTTGCTGGTGTTCTGCTACCTGATCGTTCCCAGCGTTGGCGCCATGCTCTTTGCCGACCGCATCGGCAGGCGTCTGGCAATCGGCTGGACCATGGGCACGCTGGTTTCGGCGCTCGGCTGTTACCTCAGTGTGCAGCTCGACACACCCACTGGTGCCACCATTGTGGTCACCTTCGGCGGCATCCTGGTGCTGATGTTCTTCCTGCACCTGATCGTGCACCACGACCGCTCCGCCCGCGAACTGGAAGGCGCGGCTTCCGCGCACCGCGAATTGGAAACATTTTCTTCCTCCACGCGGGAAGCATAGTGGTTCACAGCAAGTTGCTTTGTGGACGCGTGAACTAGCCATCCCCGTAAGGAGTGCTTAATCTTTCTTCGCTGGCTGCGCCGTTGGCGGCAAAATCCCGTTCAGCCGCAAATAAATCGCCTGTGTCGCATAGTGATCGGTCCAGCTGCCGCCCAGCGCGACCAGGGCGCCTCCCCGCGAGATCGGCCGGTTGCCGAACAGCACGAATTGCTCCCCCAGCTTCGAATCGTCAACCTTCGCCAGCGCCGAGGTGCAAAACGCAAAGGAATCCTTCAGCGTTGCAACCAGCTTGTCCTTCGGGTTCGTGTCCACATACTTCACGTCCGGCGCCGTCTGGCCGGAAATCTTCGCCCAGAGGGTATTGTTCGATTCCGCAATGTGCATGATTAAATGCCCAAACGAATTCATCTCTGGCATGGGCTTGTAGCCATACTTCTCTGCAGGCATGGCCTCCGCCGCCGCCACCATGTTCTTCTCGTATCGCGCCACTCCCGCTTTCACAAACCCGCTCACCGGATTTGCTATCGTCAGGTCCGGCGGCGTACTTGCCGCTGGTGCCGCCTGCTGCGCAAACGCGCCGCCCTTCATCGCCATCTCCCTCCCCACAAAATCCGCAGTGAAGCATACGCCTGCCACGCCCACCCAACAAGCGGCGGTCGACTGTTTATCCCGCCGGCTCTCTGCTCCACCTTGTTCATTTTTCTGAAGAAACATTTTCTTCTCCGCGCCGTCTCTACCTATAGCTATCTATGGGAGCCCCATGCGTAAATCCAAAAATGACCTCCTCCAGGGCACCCTGACCCTTCTTGTCCTCAAGACCCTCGCCCGTGTGCCCATGCACGGCTACCGCATTACGCTTCATATCCAGATGGTTTCAAAGGACATCCTGCGCGTCGAAGAAGGCTCTCTCTATCCCGCGCTCCACCGCATGGAACAGGACGGCTGGGTCAGCGCGGAATGGGGCATGTCGGAGAACAATCGCCGCGCTCGTTACTATCGGATGAGCGCCAAAGGCCGGAAACAACTAGCCGAAGAAGAAAAGAACTGGGAGCGCCTCACGCAGGCTGTCGCCCAGGTTCTCGAATTCGCCTGAACGGCCTGAAAGGTAGGTGCACCATGTCCTGGATCCCGCGCTTGCGAAGCCTGCTGAAGAGAAACCGCTTGGACCATGATCTCGATGACGAATTGCGTTCGCATCTCGAAATGCGTATTGCCGACAACCGCGCCGCGGGCATGTCGCCTGAAGACGCCCGCATCGACGCGCAAAAACGCTTCGGCAACTCCACGCTCTTCAAGGAAGACACTCGCGCGGTGGACACTGTCGGTTGGCTTGATGAATGCGCGCGCGATTTTCGCTTTGCGCTCCGCATGCTACAACGCAACCCCGGCTTCACCGCAGTCGCGGTGCTCACTCTTGCCCTCGGCATTGGGGCCAACACGGCGATTTTCAGCGTCGTCGACGCCATCCTTCTCCGCCCTTTGCCTTATCCGGAGCCCGACCGCCTCGTCCGCATCTGGGAGTCTTCTGCCAAGCATGACAGTCCCCGCAATGTCGTGAACCCTATCAATTTCCTCGACTGGCGTGACCACTCCCAATCCTTCGAATCCCTGGCCGCCATTTCGGGCTTGATGACGAATCTCAGCTCCCAGGGGCAGCCGATTGCCGTTCAGGGTATGCAGGTCTCTCCGGAGTTCTTCTCGGTCCTGCGAGTTGCGCCCTTTCTGGGACGCACGTTCACCTCCGCCGAGGCAATTCCCGGCCAGGACCGTAGCATCATCCTCAGCTACGAACTCTGGCAGCGGCAGTTCGGCCGAGACCGCGCGGTCGTTGGCCAGAAGATAGACGTTGATGGACGGCCGAGCGAAGTGGTTGGCATCATGCCGAAAGGCTTTTCCTTTCCCAAGTTCAGAGCGGAAGTCTGGACTCCGCTGCCCTTGACGCGCTCGGAGGAATGGAAGGGAGGGCGTTTCCTGACGGTGATTGCGCGCCTCAAGCCGGGCGTGTCGCTCAATCAAGCCCAGCAAGACATGCTTCGCGTTGCCAACTTTACGGTCCAAACCCGCCCCGACAACAACAAGGGCTGGAGCGCCAATGTCTTTCCGATGCTCGAAGATGTCACGCGAGGCGTCCGCCGTCCGCTTTGGGTGTTGCTCGCGTCCGTTGGGTTTCTTCTTCTTATTGCGTGCGCCAATGTGGCAAATCTTCTTCTCATGCGCGGAACTGGTCGCCTTCGCGAGCTGGCTGTTCGTTCTGCATTGGGTGCTCCGCGCTCCCGCATCGTTCGGCAGCTCTTCGTGGAAAGCCGCGGGACTGTTCTTCGCTCATCTTGGATTGCGCAGCCTCCTCGCTCTCGTTCCTCAGAACGCGCCTCTGCCCCGCAGCGAACCCATCGCGATTGACGCGCGGGTTCTGCTTTTCACCTTCCTCGCTTCTCTTTTCACCGCCGTCGTCTTCGGACTCGTCCCCGCGCTCCGGCTTTCTCGTGTGGATCTCCAAAACGCGCTCAAGCAGGGCACTCTCCGGGGCGGCGTTGGCGGCCACCAAACTCTCCGCCGCTCTTTCGTTGTCGCTGAAGTTGCCCTTGCGCTTCTTCTCTCCGTCGGTGCGGGCCTCATGCTTCGCAGCTTCGCGGGTCTCATCTCCGTCGATCCCGGTTTCAGTCCTGAACATCTTCTAACCATGCACATCTGGACGTCGCCCGCGCGTTATCACGATAATCTCAAGCGCTCCCAGTACTTCGATCGAGTCCTTGCTGAAATCCGCGGCACACCCGGCGTTCAGGCCGCCGGATCGACTCACTTTCTTCCGCTCACGGAAAGGATCTCTGGCTCCTGTTTTTCCTATGCGGACCAACCCGCTCCTTCGCCTGCCGACTCGCCATCGGCCCAATTCCTCATCATTAGCTCTGGCTATTTCCAAACCATGGGTACCGCGCTAATCCGTGGGCGCGACTTCGATCACCGCGACCGTTTCAACTCCCTGCCCGTCGCAATCGTCAACCATGCTTTTGTGGACCGCTACTATTCCGGACAAAATGCTCTCGGCAAGCAGCTCCGTGTCTGCTGGGACATTGAGAAACCTGTCGAAATCGTCGGCGTCGTCGCTGATGCCCGCCAGGCGCAATTGCAGGACGCTCCCAACCCACCATCTTTCTCTCCAACTCGCAGGCGCCGATGTATTTCGCCACGCTCGTCGTACGCGCCTCCGGCGATCCAATCCAGATTGCGCGGTCCACCGAGGAAGCCATCCATCGTGTCGATCCCGATCAGGCAGTTTCAGACATTCAGACTATGGAAACCGTATTCTCCGATTCCGTTTCCAGTCCTCGTTTTCAGGCCATTTTATTGCTGGTATTCGCGGGACTTGCGGTTGCTCTGGCGATGATCGGCGTCTACGG
>VBBB01000059.1:0-3440 GCA_005882955.1 Candidatus Bathyarchaeota archaeon
TGCCTCTTATCCAGCAAGAAGTCGGGCCCCTGAAACTGCTTGGCAATCGGAAACTCCTCCAAGGCCGCGGAGTCTATCTTGCCAGAATGAACCACGACCTCTCTCCCGCCCCGAGCACGCGGATCTGGCTTTACCTCTCCCTCAATCTCAACGCTAGACTCTACTCGAGTAGAGAGAAAGAGATCGAAAACCTTAGCGTCGACCTCGCCCTTCCGGACTGTGCACTGTACAACTTCCGAGCCGTCTCGAATGAAGAGGAAGATTATGCCTCCGCTAGACCGTTTGTTCTGGAGCCATCCTCGGACGAGAACCTCTTTGCCATCCAAGCTACCTGAGAGAACATCCTGGACCCGGACAGCCTCCTCCAACCACCACACCAGACGCGCGCGCAGAGTGCGGGAATGGATTATTTAAGAATCCCAGAAACCTCCTTAGCGGCGGGACGATTGTCAGATACTCAAGAGAAGACTACCAAACGGCTAGCCGAACTCAAATCCTATCTTGAAAAGAAAGTCGCCGAACACCAAGACGAAATCCACAACCTACAATCGTTTCTCGAAACCGTAGACAACATTCTTGCAGAAAAGAGCTATCGCCGGGTCCAACTGCCGAAATCTATTCCAGAAACACCGACACCGACCGACTCGAATCCTCCCCAGACGATCAGAACGATCAGCGGGGTCCTCCTGGCTGACATTTTCGTTGAAGGCCAGAATCTTAGGATCGTCCCGTCGAAAGATATCAAGTTTGACGCAAATGCTCCACCACTTCGATCATTCCTAGTAGGCAAGGTTCTCGAACCCTTGCATGTGAAGGATGAGGAATCGACGAGAAACCAACAGCTCTCGCCCGACCAGGTATTGTCTTACGACATAGATCGAGAAGCCACCACCCTCAAACAAATCCACGTTAAGAACTATGGGGACGAGCGGAGGCTCAACGAGCTAAAGAATGCTCTGCGCTGGACCTTCAGAAGAATGTATGAGAAGACAATCGGAACTCAATAAGGATCTAAGAACCGCCAACTGAGCGCCTCTGCAGTTCACTCATAGCTACTCCCGCGTAATCCACGCCATAGGTTCGCTGCAGATAATCCCTCAAGGCCATAGCTGACCTTGCTTCCGAGATGAAGCCCTCCTTGGGAAACTGAAAGCTCTGGGTTGAGCCGCAAGACCTGCACTTGGCTACTACACTGTCATAGATCATCCCACCGCTTCGACCGAAATCATGATCGACCGGCTCCAACGGACCACCGCAATTGCACTGGGTCTTCAAAACCGTGGCGTACGTGGCCTGTATCTCGCGGAAATGCCCGTCAGCATCTTGTAAGAGCTGGCCCTTCAGCTCTGCATACTTCTGATCGTTAGCTATCTCAGGCCTCTCCCTCTCGATCCTGCGAAGACTAAGTTCGAGCAGGTAGGCCATCGGGTTCTCTGGAGTCGCCATGAGAAGAAACCGTTAGACCATTTGAAAAGAGGAGATTGGTACCTTTGCCTCCGTGGACGGGTTCTAAGAATCCCCGTTCGCGACTCTAAACCGCTCGAAAACTGGAAACGGGGCATGTGGCACGTCAGGAGGTTCACTTCCTGGACTGTTGACCGAGTAAACCTTAAGAAACGCCTTTTTCCTCTCTACTCGTGAATTCCAGATTCATCAAAGAGGTTTGAATGAAATGTCGCAACAAACAATCGGGGGAACTCCCGTGCTAATCCTCAAGGAAGGAACGGGACGATCTACTGGGAAAGAAGCCCAGAGAAATAATATTACTGCCGCCAAAATCATCGCTGAAACCGTCAGAACGACTCTTGGCCCCAGGGGAATGGACAAGATGCTCGTCAGCACAATAGGCGATGTGACCATTACGAACGATGGGGCGACAATAATGAAAGAATTGGACGTTCAGCACCCAGCAGCCAAGATGCTCGTTGAAGTCTCCAAGACCCAGGACAACGAAGTGGGAGATGGTACAACTACCGCTGTCCTATTGTCAGGGGAGTTGCTAGAACGTGCTGAGAAGTTGCTCGACAAAGATGTCCATCCTACTGTTATCGTCGATGGTTACAAGAAAGCGGCCGAGAAAGCGATTGAGATTCTGGATAAACTCTCTTTCCCTGTTACAGAGAAGGATGATGCAACCCTCCGTCAAGTGGCCATGACCTCGATGTACAGCAAGGGGATAGTAGTAGCGAAGGAACATTTCGCCGACATCGCCGTTAAGGCAGTTAAGCAGGTTTCGGACAAGGTAGACGGAAAAATCAAGGCCGACATAGATCTAATCAAGATTGTAAAGAAACATGGCAAAGGTCTCGAAGAGACGGAACTCGTAAAAGGCATTGTAGTCGACAAGGAGATCTCTCACGCTCAGATGCCGAAGAAAATAGAACTCGCAAAGATAGCTCTGCTCAACGCTAAACTGGAAAACGAAAAAACAGAATTCGACGCGAAGATTAACATCAACAACCCTGACCAGATGCACCTCTTCATCGAAGAAGAGGAAAAAATGTTGAAGGACATGGTCTCACGAATCGAAAAGACCGGTGCGAACGTGCTGTTCTCAGAGAAAGGAATAGATGATGTTGCCCTGCACTTTTTGTCGAAGGCCGGAATCGCAGCCATCAAGAACGTCAGTAGCGGAGACCTTGAGAAATTGTCCAAAGCTACAGGGGGAAGGATAGTTGCAAGTGTCAAAGAGCTCACCAAGGACGCTCTAGGGGAAGCTAAACTGATCGAAGAAGTCAAGATCGGCGACGACAAACTTGTCTACGTCCGCGACTCCAAGAATCCCAAGGCTGTCACAATCGTAGTCCGCGGAGGCACCGAACACGTGGTCGACGAGGCCGACAGATCCCTACACGACGCACTGTCCGTTGTAAGAAACGCACTTGAAGATGGGAAGATCGTTGCAGGCGGAGGCGCTCCTGAAGCAGAACTTGCCAAGCGACTAAGGGAATACGCGGTGAAAGTCGGTGGACGCGAACAACTTGCAATCGAAGCGTTTGCCGAGGCCATGGAGGCAGTACCGACAACGCTGGCTGAAAATGCGGGACTGGATCCAATCGACATACTGGTTGAGCTAAGATCAAAGCACGAACGCGCAGCTAATCCCTGGTTTGGCGTTGACGTCTATTCAGGCGAAATTAAGGACATGAAGAAGCTAAACGTCCTCGAACCCCTCAGAGTCAAGCAACAAGTCGTAAAGTCGGCGTCAGAAGCCGCGTCAATGATTCTCAGAATCGATGACGTCATAGCATCCAAAGGAGTCGACAAAGGCAGCCCAGGCGGTGGAAAGGACTCTCCCATGCCTGGCGGGGACGACGAGTACTAAACCATCCCCACCTTACTCTTCGACATCCAGACCCGGTTTTTTAGCGGTCTTAGGCTTCTAACAACTTCTTCCGAACGTTATGTAGAATGTTTGGCGGAGTCCATACTGAAAAGAC
>VBBB01000059.1:3552-8946 GCA_005882955.1 Candidatus Bathyarchaeota archaeon
CCAATAGTTGCCGGAGTAGAACAAGAATTCGGCGACGTCCCAACTATAATCCCCCTCGTATCGGGCCTGCTCTAAATCGACGAGAGTGACTTTCCCATCCCGATCGACTATGAAGTTCTCAGGTTTGGTGTCCCCCAATGCGGCCTCTAGCTCGTGGGCGCTAGCCACCAATAATCCTGCAGTACGAGCCGCTTCTTTCTCTCTCTGGCCGATCTGACTTGACTGAGCCAGTTTTACTAGTAGACTCGATAATCCATCTCCTGGAATGTAAGAAAAGAGGATACATCTAGACTTCGTGTCAGCGCCTAGGATCTCCGGGACCCTCAGTCCCCGTCTGGAAAGAAGATAGTTGAAAGCGTACTCCGCCTCCATTCGCCGGCGGCCCGAGATCGAGAACCGAACACTGCCAAGACCGTAGAGGCTAAGTGTGACCCATTTGAGAGAAATCCAATTCGTGTACCGTTTCGCAACAAACTTCTCACCGTCAACGTTGATGAGAAAGACGTCGTTGACGAAGCTTCCGATTCTTCTTATCGATATACGACCGTTAGGTCTGTGGGTTCGGACGAGCTTTAGAATTTGGTCTGTCTCTTCAGGTAAGGCTCCTCACCAATTAAATGGGACTCGGCTGATATGAGACCAGTTCTCCTAAATATGGTAGATTGAACCGGACTTCGATTGGAGCGAATTGGAATCGAGATCTTCCGACTCTCACAATCGCAGAAACTTCCTAGTCTGCTCTATAGCATCGTTTCTGCTATTCCTAATCGGTTCGGTGCAACTTCTATCTTATCGCATCTTGTCTTTAGAACTCGGCATTATCAATGCGATCGTGATCTCATTACTTGCGATACCTCTTGGTTACGCGTACATGTATTTCTTTGGAGGGTTCGTGTCCACTAGGGCCATCAAACTCTACCTCTTGATTACTCGAGGAACACACATCGTCACAGCAAAGGTATCCGAGCTCGAATCGATAAGATCTGGAAAAGGGGCTAGATTGACTCTCCGCCGCCAGCTGACCTACTTCCCATTCATTCTGGCTGTCATCGTGTCCTTCGCGATCTATCTGTCGAGACACCATCTTGTGCCAGTTGTCTCGCCTTTGGCGAAGACTTCGGATGTGATCTCTCTGATCACCGAGGACCAGATCACTTTGACAATGTTAGGGTCGCTGATGGTTCCAGTAGTTGCGCTTGCACTTCCCTACCTTGGTGGCTTGAGGCTTCGAACGATAGACGTTGGTCCGTTTCATACGACCATTCTCTCACTTGTCGTGGGAGTGTCTGGGGGTTTCACTCTTCTCTACTCCATTCTCACTCAGCCTATCATTAGCGGTCTAATCCACTACCTGCTACTGTTCATGGGGGTCTGCTGGTGCTTTGCGATAGGCTGTAACCTCGCTGCTGATCCGGCGAACAGACAGATAGTCAAGAGCGTTCTTTCGGAGAAGATCTCGTCCAGTCTGATATCGTCTAAGATATGGCTTCAAACTCCCCAGGGTGAGTTTAGAGAAGTTTAGACCGTCTTTCGAGCTACTGTTTTTATACATTCAAGGGACGGAAAACACCTGGCATTCTTCTTGGACAGAGTTCCCACCGGCATCAAAGGCCTAGACGAACTATTGGGAGGAGGATTCCCCGACGGAAGATGCATTCTGATTGTGGGGAGCCCGGGTTCGGGAAAGACTACATTCGCCTTGCAATATCTGTATCATGGAGCGATGTTAGGCGAAACGGGACTCTACGTTACACTTGACGAACATCCTGATCATGTGAAGAGGAACCTTCAGTCTTACGATTGGGACATAGATGGGATGGAGAAGAAGGGGAAGCTGCTGTTCATTGACGCAAGCGGTTTGAGAAGAACTGGGAGCGAAAGCAGCCGTATGTCGCCATACGGCGGGTCCGCGACTGACGTTTCAGACTTTACAGAGCTTCTGAAGACTATCAACAAGGTTGTGGAGGGAGAGAATGTTCGAAGGATCGCCTTGGACCCCGTTACTTCTCTGATGCTCCGATATGTGGAGGAGTTGAAGAAGCGGAGGGCGACGGTCGCGTTTTTTGACGCCTTAGCCGATTCTGGCTGCACATCACTGATAACCAGCGAGTTGAAGACGTCATTGATGGACAGGCGATTCCAGCTAGAGGAATTCCTGTCTCATGGAGTAGTCCTCCTACATTCGCTGTTCCATGAAGGCAACGTCGTGAGGGCGGTTCAGATAGAAAAGATGCGCGGAATATCTCACGACACACAGATCCGTCCATACCAGTTTGGAGTTACGGGAATAGAAGTCTTTCCGAGAGACAAGGTATTCTAATGGGTCCTATTTTCTCGGTTTCTTCGAATAGAAGATTATCCCTTTATTGTCTTCCACGGTAAAGGTCACCCAGCCCTCATGAAAACTTCTATTCCTGAACTTGATAATACGCATCCTTCGCCTCCTTAGGCCACCTTCCTCAAAGGCCTCCATCTGAATTATGCAGTCCGAGGCTTCTTCGAGTTGTCGCAAGATTAGATCGTCAACGCTCGACCCAATCGTAAAGAAGATCTTGCCTCCACTTCCTCTTGCTTTCGCTCCTACAGTCTGAGCGAAGGAAACAATGCTTTCGGACTTGGACCGTGGGGCAAGTGGAGTAAGAGAATCAAAGTAAACACTTGCACCATCGCCGGGCGTGGACATTGCAGAAGAGATCTTGACGCCAAGAGACGTGAGGTCTCCACTGGAAGAAACGTAGAATTTCTCCTGGGACGGTTGACCCGCTTCCATGGAGTAGGAATCGACAAACTTCAGAGACTCTTTGCTCTCATAGGGTTCAGTCTCTAATCCCAAAGACCGCATTCCACTCCGGATCTTTCCAGGAAAGTCAGCGGTTGAGACGAAAACGCAAGGTCGCCCCCTCTTTAGGTCATCGTACATGAGCTGATCTGTCAACAGAGTCTTGCCCGCGCCTGTGGTACCTTCTACTGTAACCATTGTCCCTTGAGGCAACCTACCCCCGGTCAAAGAGTAGAAGTGGTCGAAGGGCGCCAGATACTCCTTCCTCCGTCGTCTCTTGATATAGAATGTACCTGCGATGATTCCGCCGGCCGCACCCACGATGTAGGGTATCAGGTCCAGAGGATGAATGCCGGGTTTGAACAGTCCGAAACCGGAGGGTCCATGGAGGCTGTAGGCGATATTGCCCTGTATATCGACAACGTCGATCCAAACCTGGTAGTTTCCCTCAGAAAGGTTCGAAGGATAAGTCCACTCCGCAACGTAGGGGTACGTCTGTTGAGGTTGAGAGACCGGAGGGATCTGAGAAAATGGAATATTGACCGCGTTCGGAACAGGTCGCCCGGAAGGGTCTACTATCGTGAGATTTACGCTTCTAACGTCGTCTTTGCCGAACGCTGATGTGACAGGTGCTTGCACCAAGACCGTATTTTGTCCTTTGGTTGCATTCAGATTGAAACTAGCAGCAGCGTTTCCAGTCCAATCAAGAATCTGGACCGGTCCAATTGAAGAATACCCTGATAAAGGGAGTAGCACGAACGACGGAGTCGAAGGCTCGCCCCAATACATCGTTACGATCATCTTTGCTGGAGTAGTTGCGTTGATACCAACTCGAACCTGAGTACCGAATGTGAGAGAGAGAGCCAACGGCTGGACATAGTTGAGCGTGCACGCCGCCGGTGAACGACCGATGGGGCATGGTACTGGAAGAGTACTGGAGTTGGACCATAGGCCGTTCAAGGGCTTCCAACTGAAGACCCCTTGAACCTGCACTGATGTGACGCTGGAAGCATTTCCCGATAGCCATATCGTGAAGGTCGGTAATCCTGACACAGTGAGGGATGAGAGCAAGAATGACGGGAGAACGAAGAACGTGGGAACGCGAGAGAGATTGTCACTGATCACGGGTCCAGTGAGAGGACTGCTACTGAGGGATCCTGGAATTGAGGCGTTGGGATGAGATGCACCGGAAAAGTAGAAGGATCTGTTTACGTTAGGAGCCAGTGCTGGAGCATGCGCCTCTCTCGGCGACAAAGCGGCGATAAGGAGAATAAAGAAAAGCGTAACGATAATTATCGATGCTCGACGGCGCAATCTACTAAGGAAAAGTCGACTTCGAAGTTAAAAGGTTCTGCGAACGTCGGGTTCTCCAAGAAAACGAGGAATAGGTGGGCTGTGTTGTAGAAAGGGCTGGCTTATGCTTTCCCTATGCGGAAGACTGAGGTTCCGCAGTTTGGGCAGACGCCTTTGACGGCTGGTTTGCCGTTCTTGAGCGTCACGTTCTGTGGGTCTTTGATCTCGATGCTTGTCTTGCATTTTACGCAGTATGCTGTTGGCATTTCGTTCTCAACTGAGCGCGACTGAGCACAGTTGGGGTATAAAACACTCACGCAGAAAGGCGAAGACCCCACGAGGGGCACAGGTGGAATGGCGGGTGTTTCGTGCTCGTTAGTGTGGACGACGGCTGAAGATAGGTGATTCCTACAAATACTACGGGTTTCTAACTCTGAAGAGTGAAATTGTTCATAATCTGAACGAAAACTGACCGATGGGGAACCGCTCTCTGGAAGACCCTTTTCCTCATGGAGAGAGGTTCGAGTTGGGAGACTCCTTCAGGAATCTCTCTTTGAGCGTCGGACGAGGGCGTCGTATGCGTCTTTGATTTGTCTCTGAATGGCGTAGTTGCGGAGCTTCTGGGACCATGTCTGTTCGAAGAGTTCCTTCATGCTTAGGTTTCGTAGACGGTCCAAATCGGTTCTCTTGCCGTTCTCCATTAGCTCATTCACGAGGGCGTTAAACTCCTCGAAGCTCGGGGGCTCTTGATGCATTCCTTTCTCGCGTGCCTCTTTCTGGCGCTCCTTGACGAGTCGCGAAGCGGCCCTCACGGATTTTTGAAGGAGAAGGTCGATTCTCTCGCCGAATCCTTGTTGCACTCTAGGGTTCCCTTCGACCAATGGTGATGTTGTGCGTTCGTGTTCTTAGAGTCGCGAGTTTCCTCGCGTGAGAGCCGCGCAATGAAGAGTGCCTGCTCCGGTTTGGAACTTTAGAGTCTTTGGGTGAGGATGAGAGAATGGGTCAGCGAAGGATGATTGTCNGTCTTGATTGAGGTCTTCGATGTCTTTGCGAATTCCATGGCCTTCTCGGCGTCTCGAATCTTGAAACGGTCTGTGATGAGACTCTTCAAGTCTAGTCTCTTTTCCGAGACGAGTCTTATCGCCTCTTCCATCTCCGCCTCGACGCAAGAGTAGCTGGAGAGGAATGTGATTTGGCGTGAGAAGAGTTCGCTTACGTTTAGCGGATATGAGGCTCCGTGGGAGGGAGCGCCGAAGAGGAGTATTCTGCCTCCTTTCCGCACTGAGCTGAAGGCTTGGCTGAGCGCCTTCTCGTTACCTGTC
>VBBB01000060.1 GCA_005882955.1 Candidatus Bathyarchaeota archaeon
CGAGAAGAGCTATGCTAGAATGGAAAAGTGTCGCAGAGAAGGCATTCCAGTGGGGACGGCCGTAGTTGAATCGATGAGACAGATAGGCACCGAGTTAGGCGTTCCATTGTCATTCTAGCATTCTCTGAAAGTCAGAAAATCCAAAAGAGTCGACGATATAGCTACCGGTTATCGCGAAAGGAAGTCGAACGAATGGAACCTTGGGATGTCGTGATTATTGGAGGCGGAATCCTAGGGACGTCAGTCTCCTACTGGCTAGGAAACCAGTACAAGGGACGAATCGCAGTCTTAGAAAGGGAACAGGATGTCGCGATGCACACTTCTCGACGGAACACCGGAGTTGTTCATCGTCCCTTCTATCTTGACCCAGTCAAGCGACGAATCTTCGCGAGATGCTCACAGGCCGCCTATGGGATGTGGAAATCCTACGCTAAGGAACGCAATCTGCCTTGGGATCCCGTCACGACCCTAGAAGTGGCTACTCGACCTGAGGATTTGAAGAGAATCGAAAAGTACTATCACTGGGGGATCGAGAATGGAATGGGTGAAGACGAGCTTGAAGTTCTTTCAGCCGAAGACGTCCGAAAACTCGAACCTCACGTTCGAGGCTATGGTGCTATCTGGTCGAAGACAGATACATCGGTAGATTACCACGCGTTCACGAAGTCACTCAGGGCAGACGCAGAAAGCGAGGGCGTCAAGTTCCTAACCGGTGTCGACGTAGGATCCTTCAAAGTTGATCGAGATTCCTTGCAGATCCTCCCGAGAAGTGGCGGCGAACCGATTCCGGCTCGATTCCTCATAAACTGTGCCGGCGGTAGCTCACTACGCATCGCTCACATGCTACGGCTGGGAACCGAATACTGCGACCTGAACTTCAGGGGTGAATACTGGGAAATAGCGGACGAGTGGACCTACTTGGCAACGAGAAATATCTACACTGTGGCGCAGCATCCGGAGCTTCCGTTCTTGGACCCTCACTGGATTGTGCGAGCAGATGGCAGGAGAGAGATTGGGCCGAACGCAGTGCCGGTCGCGGGCCCTTACACGTATCGTGGGTTCTTTAGGAGCCCAACTGAGGCCATAAAGAAGATATTCGAACAGCCTATCTCCAACAAACTGGCTCTACTTTACAACCGAGATTTCCTTGAACTAGCGGGGCAAGAATGGCTCTCTTCCATTTCAAAGGGCGAGATGGCGCGACGTGCTCAAGAATTCATCCCCGAGCTGAAAGTAGAGTATCTAGCAAGACCCGGAATCGCGGGCGTAAGAGCCCAAGTGATAGACCGGAAGGGGAATTTCATCAAAGAGGCGATCGAGCTCGAAGGCGCCCACTCGTATCATATCACCAACTACAATTCTCCGGGGGCCACCGGGTCTCCAGCCTTCGCGGCTTGGCTTGTCAACAAGCTGGGCCGGAGCGACCGTCTTAGTCATCTAGCGCGCCGTATGGTCAAAGGGGGTTTTTGGGATTTCGAAACAATAAGCGAACAAATCGGCTGATAGCGAGCTAATTCGGCTCACTTCTTAATCATACATAATGTCTCTTGATGTCCGACAAGTGATCGGTTCCGACCCGCTTCTCGAAATCGGTTTCGGAGCGACGGGGATTTGGTCGGTCTGAGAGCATTCGTCGAGAGGCTCGGATGTGAGACTTTGTTTGGTTTGAGAAAAGGTGCGGGTCTATCGGATGATGGTGAAGGAGAATTGGTTGTTTTTCTGGGTGATGAGTGTTATTGTGTAGCTGTTTCCGGTCTGGAACTGGAACCCGCTTCCGGTATGTGTGCAGCTGCTGCATGCGTTGTTAATTGGAAGAAAGACTCCGGTCCCGTTGACTATGCTTGCGGGAGAGGTGGGGGGCACCGCCCAAGTGGTTCTCGCGTACTGGTTGCCGTTCTGATCTTGTACGTAGTAGCTGGCAAGGGTGGTTGGCGTGGAGCCGGTATTTCTCAAGTATAGAGTTAGCTTCATGTTGCTGCCGTCGAATCCCTGGTTTTCGATTGTTAGTATTTCTCTGCCGGTTGGTGGTGCGGGTAGTATGGCTCCGAATGCGCCGAGGGACCATGAGTAGACGATGACTGTCATGACTACGACTATGACTACGAGTAGGAGGGTGGCGATGATGGTGTCGAGTCCCTTCCGGTCGTAGTGTCTGCGGAACAAGATAGCTTGATGGCCTCGTTCGAGCGTGTCTATCCGGTCCGTCTCTCAAGCCTGTGTCGTCACCTTGTGGGAACTGGACGGGTAACATCAACGGACGAGAAGGATGAGCTAATGGAATATTCCTCGTGGTATGGCGTTGTATGATATGTCTTGATGTTCGAACTTCTTCTTGCCGGCCAACTCTTCCGAAGACGCGTTTTGTGTCGCGAGGAGCAACTACTTTTGACATTTTTCTACTAGGGGTCTCGCCAGTTGAAGCTGTTCTGGGTGAGCTTCACGCTTCAGCGCCCAGAATGCGTAGATCCGACGTTTTCGAGATCGCGGATTAAGCGTAGAGGTCAACGCGAAAAAGTCGCAAGCTCAAATCGCCTGCCCAGATTCCGGATCCGGGCTTGTTCTGCGCTTGTCCTGTTTCAAATGGAACTGGTTTGGGGTTTCTCTTCTGGAAGAGCCGGGCGGAAAATAGGACTGCTGTTCGTTAATTCCCCTCGCAGAGATGAGTTTTGTGTCGCGTGCACCAAGTGCAGTTGAGGCATCTTGCTTGCTAACGGACTTTGGTAACCGTGAATGGTAACAGAATGCGGGTGGATGATTTGGGTTCTCTCATGATCAGGCATGTAAAAGGTCGGCCGGGGGCGCTTTCGGTCTGCGTAGGCGAGCAGAGAGATGAGCAGTACGACAATCGAGAATGCGACCAAGAGGATGTGAACGATCCCTCAGTGATGGCGATCATTGCGAAACACGCGAACCCGGTTCTGGCTCAAGGATTGACGTTCAGTTCGCCGTTTTGCATCCATGGAAAGTGGATAGTGCAAAAAATTTGACAGAAGACTCTGAAGCTTCCTGGGGTATTAGCAGAGAACCTCACGTCATGACACCCTCCATGGTTCACCGTGATTCCGCTTTCAAAAAAATGTGTTACGGTAAAACCGTGAGCCTGAGCTGTATCGTTATTCACTACATGGATCACAACGTCTTGGCCCAATGAGACATTCATTACAGGCCAAGGAAAAGAATGAAACCTACTGCCATTGAATCCCACGTTCAGTCCTTCATTTGCCATCACGACCGTAAACACCGCAGTATTAGCGGAGCCAATTGGTCGGACCCAACAGTTTGGTGGGCTAGGCCCGAACAAATGAAGCGCGTAAGCAGTGGAGAAAAAACCTGCGACAATTATGATTACTGCCAACGTAGCTTGCCATCGTCTTGAAAGTCTCAGCACTCTACCCCATATTGTCTTCTTTGGATTTGACAATCCATCATAAATGGAATAGTGCCGCGAAGTAGATGGCAAGAAAACCGAGGAGTATGGGTGCCACGATCCTAATGGAATCCTCAGAGGTTACAGTCTCTCCAGACCGGAACAAGGGTCTGGACAACCTCAAAGCTGCGTAGATCGAAGTTCCAGTGCCCAGCGCGAAAAAGTACGTCGCGTCGAAGCCCGCCAAAAAGCCTGTAGCAGGACCCATTATGAAGTAGCCCACGACCGCACCAATGAGCGACGGAAGGACGAAAACTAGGCTCAGCAGAAACACATCCTTCAGCTGACCTTTGATACCCGACGCGGTTCTATTGGTATAGGCGCAATAACATGCCGCCGCCATCATTGGCTCCAGGCCCTTGTGCAACAAATACGCGACACCAGCCGAAACTCCCCCAAAGGCGTCGAGTAGAGATGTGCTCGAGGTGGAGTAGGCGGTCGCACCAAAAGCAGCACCTTCCCCTAGACCATGTATTCCTATGGCACCTGCAACTAGTAGGGGTATGGCCACGCTGACAGTTGCCGTTGTTGATTCCGAGGAGAAGAGACCACGCCGCCGGTCGATCCAAAAGACCGAGAGCACCCCCACTATGAACAGCCCGACTGCGGCGACCTGTGCAGCACCTCCAGTGAATCCCGCATTAACGTCTAGGAGTGCCGAGCCTTGAATTGTGTCCACAAAGAACCAGAGAAAAATGCCTAGGGCGAAAGCCGTGAGATACCTAGATTTTACAATTTGACTTGCCCAAACTATTACAAGCAATCCGACGAAAGCCGGGATCCAGGTCGAGGCCAACCACGCAAAAAAGCCCACGGCAAATTCTATCATGGTTGGATATGGGGACTGGCGCGTTTTGAGAGTTGTGGCTCAACCCGCGAACCAGACAGTCTCCTTGTGTGATTTTTCATGCGTAGTCTAGCAGAGTAGTCTTGCGCTTCTGTCTCGGACCCATGCTCTTGACTGTCGCTAGGTAACGGTGCATTCTTTCTTCTTTTCTGATGCTGGTCCAGTAATATGCCTCATCGATAGTCCCTTCGGTCATCAACACCGTCGTCTTGCCTGGTCTGGTTCTGCCGGTTCTTCCCCGCCGTTGAATCATGCGAATCTCAGATGGGACAGCCTCGTAGAATATCACATGGTCTACGTCTGGTACGTGGAGACCCTCCTCCCCTATGCTCGTAGTAACCAGAACGTTGTGTTTTCCATCACGAAAGTCTTCGAGAATCTGCATCTGTTCATTTTGACTCAGACCCAAATCCTCACTGTTTCGACTGGCCTGACCTACAAACCGGACTGGCTGCACGGCCTCAATCATACCAAGCTCCTCGACGATAGCCTCTACACTGTCTCTAAACTGGGTGAACACAATAACTTTCGAATCGGGATTTGATCGAAGGTCCTCCGATATTAGCTCTCGAAGTCGTTTCTGTTTTGGATGAGGGATCGTTGAGAGGGAAGCACATGATTTCTGAGCCTCAACTACTCGAGGATCGCGAGCTAGTCCGCGAGCTGATCTCGTGCTAGCTCTGTGGAGCTTGGAG
>VBBB01000061.1 GCA_005882955.1 Candidatus Bathyarchaeota archaeon
GAAGTTCTGCCCTAGGTGGTGGCTGGTTCCCATCTGGATCGCCTTCCCGTCAGGCATCATAGCTTCGACAGTCGTGGTGTAGACTGCGCCCTTGAACTTCTCACGCTCAGTCTTCTTCCCCACGAGGACCGGTATGGCGATCTGGTCCTCGACAAGCCGTCTATAGATCTCCAGAATCGTCATGACTTCCTTCTCCGCTTCTTCCTCGGTCTCATGGACTGTGTGTCCTTCCTGCCAGAGAAACTCGCTAGTGCGGATGAACGGTTTGGTCGAAGTAATCTCGGCGCGCAAGACGCTGTTCCAGACGTTGATGAGGACAGGCAGATCCCGCCAGCTCTTGACCCATCTGCTGTACGCATCGTTGATTATCGTCTCAGAGGTGGGCCTGATCGCGAGCCTCTCGCCAAGCTCATTGTTTCCAGAATGCGTGACCCAGAATACTTCCGGTGTAAAGCCCTCGAAATGTTCGGCTTCTCTCTTCAGTAACCGTTCAGGTATGAGTAGAGGGAAGTATGCGTTCCGGTGTCCGATCTCCTTGATCCTCTTGTCGAAGTGTTCTTTGATGCTCTCCCAGATGGAAAACCCGTGCGGCATCAGCACCATGAATCCTTTAGCGCTCGAATAGTCGGCCAGCTGAGCCTTGGTAACGACCTGAGTGTACCATTCCGAGAGATCAGCGGCCTTCTTTACAGTGATACCGAGATCTTTGGTGCTCATTGGAATATCCGTCCGGCTTGTTGCTCGGAAAAAAGTCTAGAGCGGTAGAGGTGAATCTGGAAGAAGTTCACCCAATTTGATCCGTCCTTACCGCGACATCATTCTAGATACGATATTTAGCTTTTCTTTTCCTGGCGATCACGTTGATCTCGATCTAGGATTGATCATTCTGAGACTGGTTTTCCTTCTCGTTTGTGTTCGTAGAGGACGACTGATGAGACTGTGCTTCTGACTCCGTTAATCTTGAGTACCTTGTCTTTGAGAACGTTGCGGAAGGCGAGGATGCTCTCCACTTTTAGCATGCAAACAATGTCGTATTCTCCTGTTACCTCGTACACGTCGGTTACTTCAGCGAGTTTGACGAGGCTCTGGGTTACGTTTTCGAGTTCTTTGGATTCGACGAATAGGTTTAGGAAGATTCGGACCTCTTTGGGCATGGTTGACAATCCACTAGGGTGCTCAACGCTCGCGTGAGAGGCCTATTAAGCGAAAATCCTCAGGTGGGTTGCCTAATGCATTGTAGACCGTACCTGGAGGGCAGGGATCCGTTGATCTCGAGACCCGAAATCATGTTTTGTAACATTGTCTGGGAACCCCTTAGCTGAAAGATCCAGGCACAATGTCTGCAGGAGCTGCTCGCGTACCGTTGAGGAGCTTGTAATGCCTCGCTATCATCATGGCAGACTTCTTCGGTGGTATGCGTGTCGTGTCGATTCTCAAGCCAGTCTGGAAAAGAATCTCAGAACCGAGGCCGTGCCTTTTCAATACACTGACCAGCAATCTCTTCGTACTTACTTTTCCCGCCTCTCTTCGACCCTTGCCTTTCACCCGTCGCGCTAGCTCTTCCTCGTCGCAAAATAACCGGACGAAACAGACGCTACCGCCCTCCCTGCTGATCGTTTGGATCGTCTTCTTTACGAAAGGATCGTCAGAAGCCTTGTCGTACACAAAAGTGAAAATGGTGTTTATTCCATGTTTGGCGGCTTCATTGAACATTGATAGTCGATACTTCTCGATGAGCTTCCAATACCGTCTTGTCCCGAATTCGAAGACAGACTTGACAAAATCAATCGAGACGTGATTGTCGAATAGTTTGAATCCCGTCAGCTTCACGAGCTCAGTAGCCACGGTGAGCTTTCCGACTGCCGGCGGGCCGTAGATGAAGACTAGTTTCAACTGGGTGTCACTCAGAACGCGGATTATCGGGGACCGAGAGGATCAATAATTCATGCCGGTGACAAACGCTATTGAACGCGTTGGCCTAGGATTCGTTCGACTTGAGTTTCAGCTTCTTCGGCAAGTATTCGTCCACGATGTAGGTGAGCCCGTATCTGCTGAACGCTTCCTGTTCCGACTTTTTCCGTACTTTCCTGAAGGTGTCGATCTCTCTCTGCCAGAGTCCTCCAGCATAACGGGGATCCTTCTCAAGCTCGTTCAATCGCTTCAGATCCAGATCCGTCAGGGGGTCGCTCGGCAGCTTATAGTCTACAATATCTGTGGCCCAGACTCCGCCCCAGATCGCGTCGGGAGTATTCAGCTCTCTAAGATGCGCCGCGTTCGCGGACCCGGAAATAATTACCATGGCGATGTGCATTCCCCAGGGATCACCGTCGGTGAAGATGTAGACCGGGAGATCTAGCTCCTGGTTCAATCTTCTGAGCAGAAACCGTGTTGCGCGCGGCGCCTGACCAGCGGTGTGAATTAGGACTGCCTTGAAGCGCTGGTGGACCCGTTCTTCAATAAATCTCGTGAAGAGTCCGCCCTTCTCAATCGCTATCACCTTGTCTACTTTCTTCTTGTCCGGCCGGACAAATTCTGAGGTTGTAAGGGCGGGACCTATCATCACCCCGTCCGGGTGAGATGATAGGTTGAGCGTCCGGCCTTCATATCCCGGCACGGTATACTCGACTGTCAAATCTCCAAAGATAGCGCTCCGCTCTTCAGGGAACACGTTGAAGTCCTCTCTCGAAAACCCAGTCACAGTCTCGAGGTCAGTGATGAGATTGTCGCTCTCCTGCTGATCCTGAAAGTCCATCTCGTAAGCTTGAGCAGAGTAGAAAACGTCCCGTAGAGTACTGGTCTTGTTCTGCTCCGTCAGCTCATCCGTGAACATAGCGGTCCAGAGTAGCTGCGTAAACGGACGAACATGCCGGACATTACGCGCGCTCCTCTTCACATTCCTCTTCCCAAGAATATACTGCCGGGTCTTGTCATCGTAGATTATGTTCGCAATAGACCGACTCGGCATCTTGACAGTCGGAAACTCCTTCTTCGCCAGCTGATCGTACACTTGGCCCCCAAGCTGTTCTAGAGAGGAGAGGACGTGATCCTTCCTCTCCTTGACGACCCCTTTACTGCGGCTCTTCCTCGCCTTCTTCGACACCATATTTTATCAGACCCTTGAGCAGCGGCTTGATATCAGGCTCCTTCTTAGACTTGGACAATTTCGTCGAGAACTGTGCCATTTTCGGAAGATACTTCTCAAAAACATCGACGCGCTTCTTCTCCTGAGCAAGATGCTCCCTTCGCGACAGATAGATCCGAAGGTTCCTTGAAGCCTCTCTGATTGCGTTGAGAATCTCATGCTCAACCTCGGGACGGTCAGCAATGAACTCCTTTCCTACTGTCTTGTATGGAATCTTCGTGCTACAGACGTGAACGAATACGGCGAGGGGTGTCTCGCCTGGGATGACTTTGTAACCGCGCCAGTCTATCTGGTCAACCACCTTCCATGAAACATCACTAGCTTCGTCGAACAGGAGCGGAATCTTGTTGGCAAACCGGAAGAGCAGAATCTTCCCCTGCGTCTCGATCTGCTTCCCGCTAGCTATTCCGACCTCGATGATGAATGGGAAACCCGAGTATGTGGCGGGCTTTCGCTGAAGAGTTGCAACGAATGCAGATCCATTCTGGACATCTTCATCACTTATCCCCAGCTCCTTCTTGATCCCAGTTGCCAGCAGGTCCGCGCCTAGGGGGGAGAGACTTGTTGGATCGGGAGAGACGAAATCCTCATAGTTCTTCATGGCGCTGACTAGCGTAACCATGTCACCCGAAGACAGATTCCGCGGGTTTTTCTTGGACCCGAGCTTCGCGTAGAGGAGGAACTTTCGGGCTGTCGTTTCTCCGATTCGCTGGAAGTTCTTGCGCAAGAACTCTTGCAGTGTCTTTGCATTAGTGAGCTTGAGCATCCGTTGGACCGTCTCGACATCAACTCCGTGAGGGTGCGGCAGTGTCTCGGTTGGTGCGGGTGGTACCACAAGGGTACCTCTCGTAAAGTGGTATAGTCGTCCACGAGGATCAACGAACGTTAGATTCGCGTAGGGAACAATGATGGCGGTCTGCTTGAAGTATTCGAGGATCCTCGGCATCGCCCGGGAATAGTCCGCTTCGGTTTTGAACTCGATAATGGTCCCTTTCCAGTGAGAACCGTTCGGACGTGTCTTCTTTTTCAGCACGATCGGCTTGTTATGCTGGATATCAGTTCGCAGTCCAATCTCTGTAATTCTCTGCTTGGGATTGGTGCTAGAGCTGATCTGCGCTTCGCCATGAGTCGTTATCTGCCCGTACAGCAACGCCATCTTCCCTCCGAGCCCGAAGGTGCCTCGAGTCTGGCGAAGTTTGTACTTGGAACCGTAGAGCACTTGGCCGAAGGCTGAAGGTATTACGTCGCCGGGAACGCCTATTCCATTATCCTCGATTCTAAGAACGTAGGTCCCGGGTCCGTCGAGCGGTCCGGATTCGTGTAATAGTCGAACATAGATGTCGGGTGGAATGCTGCCTGTTTCGCAAGCGTCTAGCGAGTTCTCGACCAGTTCTCTTATCGTGGAGTAGATTGATCGTGAAGGGCTTGTGAATCCTGCGATGTCCCGGTTTCGGTAGAAGAAGTCGGCGGCGCTTATTTCTTGGAAGACTTCGGCGACTGTCATTTCTTCGGCCTTGAGATGGCCGCTATGCCTTCTTCTTGGCTGGCTCTGACCCTTCCCACAGTCCTAGAGCTTTCTCCTTCTTGACTTTCTTTCTCCGTTTCTTAAGAATCTTATACACGGTCCCATGTTGTCGTCCCTCGATCAGTTTCTCCAACGCGTCTTTCGCCATCGATACGGATTCGAAAGTTCCGATGATAGAGATCGTGTGTCCGCTAACTGAGATCAGGGTCCCG
>VBBB01000062.1:0-540 GCA_005882955.1 Candidatus Bathyarchaeota archaeon
GAAGGTTAGCCCCTTCATCAACATCAAGACGGCTCCCGCAGCGAAAATATCTGACGGGCAAGTCAAACAGACCCTTGCTGGCTGGATTGCTTCGGGTACCGTCCCGAACCTGGGCGGCCGGGGTGCGTACAACATATTCCTGCCACCGGGAGTTACTGTATCTCTCACGCCCCTTGAGGCATCATGCGCTGTCTTCTGCGATTATCACAATACCGTCAACGGATCCAAGGGTCCCTTCTACACGGTCGAACCCTATCCATGCGCCAACGGTTGTAACCAGTGCACAAAAAATCCTCTGGACACATTGACTCAAGGGCTATCGGAGGAACTGGTGGAGTTGAAGACCGACATGAATCCTGGAACAGGATGGGTAATAGGAAACCTTGAGCTCTGCGACTATTGCGATGCGAAATTCGTCTGCAACCGGATAAGCGGCGGCGAATACGTCAACTCTTGGTATGACAAGAGCAAGAAGGCGTGCTGGAAAGGAATCTAACCCACAAATTTCGATCCTTCTAGAGCTGCTCTGGGCCTCACACA
>VBBB01000062.1:569-10822 GCA_005882955.1 Candidatus Bathyarchaeota archaeon
ATTCTCAAGAAGTGTTCTGGACAGAATTTCGTAAGCAATAACTAAGCCGCTTTTCTGCGGCTATCACTGCGAAATCCCATTGAGCCGGCCTGCAAACTCAGTCATAGTTGACGTCGATAATATCTGGAAGATCTACCAGACAGGCTCTGTCAAAGTTGAAGCCCTAAGAGGCGTCAACTTAGCCGTCAAAAGGGGAGAAATGATCGCGGTCATGGGCCCGTCCGGGTGCGGCAAAACAACCCTCCTCAACTGTGTGTCGGGCCTGGACGACCTCTCGAAGGGCAGAGTGTCGGTCGAAGGAACTGACCTTGCCAAGATGTCTGATGATCAAAAGTCTGAGTTCCGTGCCAAACGAATGGGCTTCATCTTTCAAGCCTACAACCTCCTCCCCGTTCTCACCGCTCAGGAGAATGTCGAACTCCCACTATTGCTTGCGGGTGTCTCTGAATCAGAGGCGCATCCGTTAGCTCTCGATGCGTTGAAGATGGTTGGGCTGACTGAGTGGAAGTCTCATAAACCCATGGAGTTGAGCGGAGGACAGCAACAGCGGGTCACCATCGCTCGGGCCCTGGTTAACAAGCCAGCGATCGTTTGGGCTGATGAGCCGACCGGGAACTTGGACTCGGAGAATTCGCAGGAGATAATCAAGCTTCTACGGAGCCTGAACAAACAATACGGTCTGACTCTAGTCTTGGTCAGTCATGATCAACAGATTGCTCAGCAGACCGACCGGATCGTTCACATGCGGAACGGCGTGATCGAGAGAGAAGTCATTCCCACAGCCGTCGCAGCAGCCTAGGCAGAGGGTCAAGGTCCGACACTTGAGTTCGAATCGTTCAAGACCTCTACTAATCAGCCTAGCAGTCCTGGTCGCGATCATCGCTCTCGGCGAACTGTTCGCGCTTCTCATGGATTACCAGAACAACACCTACCTTCAACAGTACGTCTCGAACAACATGCCTCTAATCTTCGAACAGATCATCGGACTGGCTTTGTTAAGCTCTGGAAGCGCATTCCTAGCCTACAAACTTTCCAACGCGAGACCAACAGGAAGACTGGGATGGGCTTCCCGTCGAATCCGCGGACTCTCTCCAATAATCGCGGTTATCATCGCTCTAGTTCTCTACTTCACCGTCTTCAGTTCGATATTCGGAAGCTCTCTGTTAGGCCTTGAAATCTACGGCGTGATTGTTCTCTTCCTAATCACTGTTGGAATGATGGCCAGGGATAAGATCACCGTCCGTATGAGCCTCAGAAACTTTACTCGTCGAAAAACAAGCATGGCACTCGTCATCGCGGGACTCATGATTGGGACGGCCATGATATCAGGATCCTTGGTTACCGGAGACACGCTCACTAATCTCTTCACGCGAGGCGCCTACAATGGCTATGGCTACGCAGATGAGGTCGTGTATACGCAGAGCCCGCAAGGCGGATATCAATTCTTCAGCGTCGCCATAGCCCACAGCCTCTACCAGATCCTATCCAGTAGCTCCAGCACTGGCTCAGACCTTCGAGGAGTAACTCCTGAAATCCTGAGCACCGTCACAGCCAATAATACATCATGGGGTGTTGTTCAATCCGGCGCTACCCTGATTGGGACATATGCCAACGCCTCACAAGTACTTGGCGACTTTCACGCGAGCGATGGGTCCGTCATCCCGTCCGGTTTGACAGACACCCAGGCAATCGTGAACGATCGAGCTGCAAGGGACCTTAACGCAACGGTCGGCGACCAGCTGACAATATTCTCTCCGGTCAATCAGACATTTTCTGTCTCAGTGAAACTTGTAGGGATCGCAGTGTCAGATGCCAGGGGCTCTTTCTCAGGAGGCGACAATATCTTTGTCAGCATGAGCACTGCTCAAGCTTTGACATTCCATCCCGGATCAGCAAACTACATCGCCATAACGAACATCGGCGGACTCCGCAATTCCATCCAGTACACTTCAATGGTCGGCCTAGCGGCGAACCAGACCCTTAACGGTCTTCAACCGCTCGCGCCGAACTTTGAATGTAAGACCAGCCCCAACCGCCCAGCAAACTCGACAACACTACTTTAGGCAGTGAACAGCGCCAGCATCGCGGCCATGCAGCTCACGAACCTCTTCACCGTCCTCAGCACAATCACGATCATTGCCGGCGTAGTGCTGATCATCAACATGTTCATCATGCTTGCCGAGGAACGAAAGTCGGAGATGGGAATGGCACGTGCCGTAGGCATGAAGAGAAGCCAGCTGACCAAACTGTTTCTCTTCGAAGGGACCCTATACGCGGCCGGCGCGTCTCTGGTTGGGATTTTTGTCGGAATCGGCATCGCATACGGCATACTCTACGCGTTCGGAAGCATCATCAGCGGCTTCTTCCCGGTAAGCCTAGCCTCGGGAGCATCATCAGCGGCTTCTTCCCAGTAAGCCTAGCCCAAGTCCTTGACAGCTTTACCTTTACCCCAGTCAGCCTCTTCACTGCCTTTACAGAAGGACTATTCATCACGTATCTCACGATCCTCCTAACCTCCTGGCGGGTTAGCAAGCTCAACATCATCCGAGCAGTTAGAGACATCCCGGAGCCTCCACAGGGCAAAAGGACTTACACGGTCCTCTCGATCCTCGGCGTCGTACTTGCAATACTGGGAGTCTACTTCTTTGAAGCATCCTTCGCAGCTAAGTCGGCGATTGAAGCGCTGGCAGGTCCCAGCCTAGTAATCATCGGAGCAGGACTTATACTCTCACGGTTTCTCCTAAATCGATACGCGTTCACACTGACGGGGATAGCACTCCTGATCCAATGGGGTGTCCCGAGCTTTTCGTTCAACAGCAGCATCATCCAGAACTACAATGTCGGCCCTGAGACCTTGATAGTCGGTGGTATGATCATGGTCATGGGCGCTATTCTCCTAGCGCTGTACAACACTGACGTTATCCTGAAGATCCTCCATCTCTTCTATCGGGGCAGAAAACGGCTCACAGTCATCTTCAAAACAGCACTCTCCTATCCTGGGAACAAGAAGTTCAGAACCGGCGCCACCGTGGCCATGTTCGCGCTAGTACTACTCTCCGTCACGGTGATCGCGTTCCTCACCGCGGAACAAGGCGCGGCACTGAACAGCGTAGTACAGCAAGACTCAGGCGGCTACGATATCGTAACTCGAACAACATTACCTGTAGCCGACCTAGCAAATCGGATCGGAGCCGACTCGGCGCTCTCGGGCAAAGTGGCTGCGGTAATCCCATTCAACAGCACGGGCGTAGCCGTCAGAGACCTTACTTCTGGAATAGGTTTCGATCCACAACTAGCAGTGGGAGGTGACCCAAATGCTCCCTCGCCGAGCAACTTCACTTCTACACAGGCAACACCTTCACCATGGCTCTGATGGCCAACGGCTACAAGACAGCGACAGACGTTTGGAAGTCAGTAACCACCACTAACTCTTCCAACGTTGTCTGGTCATTCGGGTCCGTAAACTTCAACGGGCCGCCTACCTCTTCCAGAACACCGGCAGCGGGCGACCTAATCCAGCTGTACTACGCACCAAACAACACCACGGTACTCTCGAAAAATGTTACCGTAGTGGGCTTATTGAATGGTGTCTTCTTCAACGGGATCGTCGGCACGGGCCAGCTTCTCAAGAACTCATTCGGAGTGGGGACCGGACAACTCGGATTTGTGAAAGTCTACAACGGGGTCGATCCTACCTCAGTCTCAAACATACTGAAGAAGGACTTCGCCCACCTAGGTATGCAGACCATACCCGTAGCCGCCCTCGTCGGCACCTTCATACAAATCGGCCAATCCTTCCTCGGAATCTTCGAAGCATTCCTAGCCCTAGGACTGGTAGTAGGAATTGCTGGACTGGGAATAATCTCGATAAGGTCAGTGGTTGAGCGCCGGAAGGAAATCGGAGTACTCCGCGCCATAGGCTACAGGAAGAACATGGTGCTCGCCGCATTCCTTCTCGAAAACAGCTACGTCGCCCTTCTCGGAATACTAATCGGAATAGTCCTCGGAATAGACCTAGGCTACGCCATAGCCACCAGCCCTGGTTCAGGCCTAAGCTTCGTCATCCCATGGGTATCGCTTCTCGAGATCATCGCCTTCAGCTACGGCCTCGCTGTCCTCGCAACACTAAGTTCGAGTAGAAGGGCCGCTCGCATCCCACCCGCCGAGGCACTGAGATACACCGAATAGACAGGAGCCTTAAGTCGGCAACCCAAGAACTTGCAATGAGCTCCTTGTCTGGCGAACTTCAGCTCATTCATTCCGAGATCCTAGAGTGCACTAAGTGCGAACTTCACAAGAGCCGGACAAATGCTGTTCCTGGAGAGGGTCCCTACGACGCCAAAATCATGTTCGTGGGGGAAGGTCCCGGTCAGAACGAGGACGAGCAGGGCAGACCGTTCGTAGGAGCAGCAGGCAAATTTCTCACAGAACTCCTAGAATCCATCGGGCTGAAGAGATCGGATGTATTCATCACGAACATCGTCAAGTGTAGACCGCCGAACAACAGGGCGCCGAGAAAATCTGAGATAGAAGCCTGCAACCCATACTTGCAGTCGCAGATCAGACTGATCAACCCTAGAATCCTCTGCGCGCTAGGAACGCCAGCCATCAACACGCTGATCGGAGATGAATACTCAGCTAGCAGGTTTCATGGAAAACCCTTGACAAAGGGAGAGATCACAACCCTCCCGATGTACCATCCAGCAGCAGCCCTCTACGACGCCAGCCTCAAAGAAACACTCTTGCACGACTTCAAGATCCTCAAGCAACTATTGGACAAAGAGAAAACCCATAGCCCAAGCACTCCGAAAATTGCGGAGCGAAGTGGCACTAAGCAGACCCTAGAAAAATGGGTGTAAGAACCAAACAGCGAGTCACCAAATTCCTATCGCGTAAAATCAACAGCTCAGAGCATTCATGCACGAAGTCAAGCTCGTCTAAGGAGGAGCTTCTTTGCGGCTTGGCCCTGAGTCGAAATGGTAATTCCATCGGGTTGACCGAAGGACTATCCGAAGAGTTTGGTGTCTCGTCCGGCGACCATGATCCGCCTCTTGAGGCCTATCTCGCCATTGACGAATTCTCGGTGAACCTTCTCGATCCATGCCTGAAACGCTGCCCAAGAGCGGAGCTCACCTATCGAAGCCCAGTCCGGCATGCTCCACCAGGTTTCGCACTCAGAGTCTCCTAGCGCAAATATCGTAAAGAAGGTGTTGACGTATTTGACACCGGTGTCTTTCTCTATCTCTTCCCAATATTTCATGTTGTCAATTGAAGCGATCCAATCTTGATACTCGGAACCTTTGCCGGGTTGCAGCTCGTATCTAGTGGCGCAATATAGTAACATGTGCTCACCGAATGTCAAAGACTTCTTAAGAATTGGGACCATCAAATCCTGGAAACCATCCCTACGAAGCCTGAGTTGACGCTCGACGGACTCGAATCAAGGTCCAGTTCTACCGTTGGGGGTCCAAGAAGAGTTGGAGCTGTGAATCTTAGAACCCGCTAATTCAGACCCTCTGGTAGTACTTGAACCGCGATCTCACGGCCAAGTACAGTGAGCAAGTCAAATGTACCCATTGCTCTGACGAGTTTTCCGTGGATGAACAGGCAACAATTATGACACTCAGGAAGCAGGTCTGCCGCTTCAGAGACGAACGGAATTGGCTGAAGGAGGATAGTCCCAAGAATCTGGGCGATTTCGATTAGTGTCGAAGCGGGGGAACTCTTGGAGCACTTTCAGTGGGAGACTGATGAACAGATTCACGAAGCGGTCAAAGTTAGCGTGAAGAGGAACCAGGTTTCTGACGAGCTTGCGGACGTCTGATCTACTGCCTAGGTTTCTCGGATGTTTTGGCCATTGACATCTCGAAGGCGATCGAGGCGAAATTGCGGAAGAATGCCGTAAAGTATCCTGTGACGAAAGCTACACTAGCGCCATAAGGGAAGATTCGAGGAAGACTCGAGGCGGCGAACCATGTCTGCTGACATTTGATTACATTCGAAGCGTGTTCCTTATATTGAAGCCGGGATGTCTGGAGATTGCTGTTTATTTATGATTGGAACACGACGAAGAAAGATTGTTAGCATTATCATACCTGTTGCGTTACTCCTCACATCATTTGTCTTCTTCAATCCGATCGTGCCGAGAGCCGTCGCGTTAATGGGGCATTCTAACATACTGATCGTCGGGAACAGCGGGTTTACCCCGGCAAATGGTGTGGTGAGTGGGACTGGTACCGCTAGCAACCCGTACGTCATATCTGGCTGGGACATTAGTTCGTCACCGACGAACATCTGTGTAAAGGTAGAGAATACGACAGCCTACTTCCTTATGGAGAACGATTCCGTAAGCTGTGGCAATGTTGGCACAGGCATCATATTTAGCGGGGTTTCGAATGCGAGGCTAGAATCATCAATCGTAGGCGGGAGCGGCTACACTCTTGAAGTCTCATCATCGACCAATATCACCCTGTCCAGTGATACATTCAACGGTGGAATGTATGGCAATGTCGATGTGTCGGGGACCACAAACCTGACCGTAATAGGAAACACGATTAGTGGAAGTGGTCAGGGTAGTGGGTACAGCATCCGCACATCGAAACATGTTATGATCTCAGGGAATAACGTAAGGTCGTATTATGGCTCCAGCGTTTCAGACTCCTCCAATGTCACGATTTCGAACGACGTCGAGACCGCGTCCTACATCGAAGGAGTCATCTTCATTGAACGGTCCACAAATGTCACGGTCTCCAATAACTCCGTTCAAGCCAATCTATCGTACGCTATCTGGTTCCGAAACTCTAACAACACAGTCATAACGAACAACCGGGTGAATGGTGGAGGAGTGAACGGCTACAGCAACTGGGACCAAGGAATCGTGTTAGACTCATCGCTCAACTTCCAGATCATCGGAAACAATGTTACGCTCGAAGCGGTCGGCATTCACCTCTCCTCGTCTACTGGAAACCGAGTCTACCACAACAACCTAGTCAACAATACAGTCCAAGCTCAGGACGATCAGCCCGGCGGGAATTCTTGGGATAATGGCTATCCGAGCGGGGGAAACTACTGGTCCGACTACAAGGGCGTGGACAATTGTAGCGGACCCCAACAGAACATCTGTCCAAGTCCGGATGGAATCGGGGACACGCCCTACGCATTCAACTCAGCCCAGGACAATTATCCGTTGATGAAGCCCTTCGCTGCGGATCCTCCCACTCCGGGAGCGTTTGGAGGCGGAGGTGGCGGTGGACGCCCACCCCTCCGAGCATGATAGTGATAACTTCAGGGGAAAATTCCTCAGCTACTAAATAGTGCTAAGCTTTCGCCGTGCCCACTGTCGAGTCTAGTATTGCGCAGATTTCTTCTTCGACTGTCCCATATTTCTTTGGAGTCTCTATGAATCTGCCAATTTCTTTCCAGTTCTTATCGAAGACGATGATTGTTGGGAGTTTTCCCACGCCCATCTCGTCTCCCATGTCGCGGTAGTTGTCGTGGTCGATGACCTTGGCCTGGATCATGTTGTTCTTCGCGATGGCGAGGGACTTTGCCAGCGCAGGGACGTAGGCTACACAGTCGCCGCACCATTCCGCTGAGAAGACGATGAGATGGTATTTCTGGTCGATATTCTCCATCTTATCGATAGAGCTGGGATTCGGCGTATACTCCTGTAACCGACGCTTCATTGCGTGCTTGGACCGTTCGATCTTTACTTCGTTGATGTAGTCGAAGGGGTCCTTCCCGACTCTGAGCGCCATCATAACTAGCTCACAAGCAGTGTCTATGATTTCTCGATCTGGGTTAGAAATACGGTGGAGGCTTCTTTCTCACCGTTCATGTTCTCTCGGACCTTTACGCCTACCAATCTTACCATATCTCCGGTTCTTAGGCTTTCAGTCTTCTGCGCGTGGGTATCCCAGAGGCTGACCCGTACCCTACCCGTACCATCCTCCAGTTCAATATTTGAGACTCTTGTTCTCCGACCTTCCTTCGTCTCTATCTCTCGAACATCACCTCTCTCGCTGATCTTGCCCTTGATAGTCCACAGCAAGGGTCCCGGTCGCAGAGACTCAATAGTCGAGTTGGGGATGTCAGGAACAAAGTCTGTGCTCTCTTTCTTGAGAGAGGCCTTTGACCCGACATTGACGTAGACAAGGCCATTCCTCTCAGTCACCCAGTGATTCTCTATCGCCACAAGCGACTGGTTGTCCCAGAACTTTGCAATCATCAGTCCCGCCTCGCTGGAGCAGAGTGCCCAGGTGGGACCCTGTTCCGACTGGCTCTTCTGAAGCTTAAGGAGACGTACACGGAGCAGATCTGACACTCCAACATTAACCGCGGCACTCGACACGCCACTCGCGGCGAGTCCCTGCGACTGGGCCCTCCTTAGGATCTGGAGGTTGGCCCGAGACCCGAGATGAAACTCCACTTCTCCAGCCCTCCCAAACTTGGTGTATCCATGAAGGAGCCTAACTTGGGAGCCAGGAGTCAAAGCCTCCCTCGCTACAGTGTCTGCAAGAGAATCCCAGAAAACACCAGTAATTTGGCCGGAAGGGTCGCCGACCCTCATTCTCAACACCTTCCCCACCGTCCCATCGGACCGTTGAAACTCGTGCACATCGCTGACCGAAACCACTTCGCCAGTAATCGTAGAATCATTCAGTCCCGCATGAACAGTGGATATCCGCTGGTCCTTCAGATCGGAACTTGCGGGAGGCGAAACGGAGAGCTGCTGAGCCAACAGCCTGATTGCGCCCTCGTCTGACAAGAGACCGTGAGATTCTTCCTTCTTCCGTTCGACCATCGTCAGAAGCTCGTCTCTACCAATCTTCGGGTTGCCAGAGAGAATCTGGTTCAGAAGATCATCAAAAGCTGGCATAGCGGCTAGTCCCAGAACATACGCGTGCGCTCGAACTCTCTCTCTGCCTTCAAAATACTCAGGTATAAACTATCTTCCCCACCGCTACGGTTCCGCAATATTCGAGTCGCTGTGGTCGGACCCACGCCCCTAGCTGCCAAGACCAAACCAGCTTTCTTTCCGTAGGTCTGCAAGAGACCCGCGGATCTCCACGCAGTCATCCATTCCTTCTCTTCCTCGCTGGATAACTTTGCGCTTCTGATCTTTTTCAGAATGATCTTTGGCAGAGCATCATCGCTGAGATAGGTGGCCGCGATCAATGTCGACCGACACTTGGGACAACGGACTTTGTCCTGTAAATTATCGACGGTCCTGATGCCATCCCATTCTCCACAGTTCATACACAACAATCGCAGCTTTGTCGAGAGCAGCCTGCTCTTCACAACATCAATAATAGACGCCTCCTCTATAGCCGGACGGAGAAGCCCATGAGGAACAATCCGATCCAACAGTGGCAACGCAAGCGGAGTGCACTGACCCGCATCCTGTATCACGTCTATCGAAACCTCGCCTGAGCTTACCATAGCCAGAATCTTCTTGGCCCCCTCCACATCCAGCTTCTCAGTGAACAGTTCGCGCCGAGTCTCTTTGTTGGCGATAGAGTTCTTGAAAATATCAACCAATAACCGGGCCTGTCGGGCTTTGTACTCTGCCTCCCGACTAACGGCACCAATCCGCCGGAGTACATGCCAGTGCTTCCAAGCGAAAAGATCTGACGCTTCCACTGTCTCGTGAATCATCGATTCCAAATCGTTCGGCGTTAGCTTTCTGAACTCTTCAGCAACCATGTGAGCACTCACAGGTCGAGGAAAGATCAGACCGAATCGATACTGATCGACCTGGGTAGCAATGTTGGATCCAAGCCGGGACCCGAAGAGCGCCGCCATCGCGTTTGCAAGCGCCTCATTGACCAAGTTGCCGGCACATGTGTGGACGATCACGCTGTTCTCGAAACCCTCGATCAGGACAAGCTTGTCAGAGGGAATCTTCGCCTGCTTACCCTGCAGAGACAGCGTTGAGCTTACTCTCTCCCTCTCCGCATCCTCCAATCCATCCTCTGCCTGTCCACTAATCCCAAGGGTACGCCTCATCCTGCCCACCTCAGACGCAACATCCATCTGGACAGGAATCATGTCCCCCTCCCAGCCCGGAATCGCTTTGAGACTCGGGGGCGCAGCCTCCACCTCGACATGGTATTTTTCTTCATCCACTGAAATCACCCGCCAAGTCTGTCCATGAAGAATGAACTCGACGCCTGCAACGCATCGCCGGGCAACAAAGTCCTGGTCAAGTGTCCCGATGCGGCGCTTACGGAAGAAATCAAAGACAGTGTACT
>VBBB01000167.1:0-1218 GCA_005882955.1 Candidatus Bathyarchaeota archaeon
TTATGATTGCTGACAGGAAGAGCGGAATGAACACAAGAGAGATTGTGTTCAAGAGCTTGACTAGAATATGCAAGCTGGGACCTGCAGTATCCTTCCATGGGTCACCGACCGTGTCTCCAACAACAGTGGCGGCGTGTGTTTCAGTGTTCTTTCCTCCAAAGTGTCCCATTTCCACGTATTTCTTCGCATTGTCCATTGCCGCTCCGCCCCACATCATCATAATGGCAAGCGGTATCGCTGAGATAGTTGCGCCGACAACTAGCGCGCCGACGGCGGTCCATCCCAAGAAGACTCCCACGACTATTGGTGCAACCACGGGAATAATGCCCGGGACGACCATCAACCGGAGTGCTGTCCTGGTGGAAATATCCACAGCACGTGCATAGTCAGGCTTGGCAGTTCCCTCTCTGAGACCTGGGATCTCTCTCAACTGCCTTCTAACCTCCTCGACCATGCGATACGCACCCACAGCGACTGCGTTTATCGCAGTTCCAGAGAAGACAAATGGAAGCATGCCGCCAATCAGGGCACCGATGACGACGTCGGGACGGTTGAGAGCAAGAAATGTCCCAAGACCCGACAGTTGGGTTGCCAAAGTTGCTGCTAGACCTGGGTTCGAAGCTAACGATGTGAGGTCAATTATGCCTGCTTTGTATCGAGCGACTTCCAAGACGAATGCTTGAAAGAGTAGCAAGGAGGCGAGAGCTGCGGAACCCATCGCGTAACCTTTTGTGAGAGCCTTTGTCGTGTTGCCCAGAGCGTCCAAAGGCTCTATTCTTTCACGAATTATTTCAGGGGCACCAGACATCTCCGCGATTCCGCCGGCATTGTCAACAATTGGGCCCAATCCGTCCATGGTTAGGACTATTCCTGCTGTCGAGAGCATTCCCATCGTCGCCATAGTGGTCCCGTAAACTCCTCCAAGGAACATCTCGCCTTTGAGTGCGGGTATGAGATTGGCGAATTGCTCTCCCAGCCCAAACGAGATGAGAAGGGCAATGGCCACTGTGATGACTGGCAATCCGCTGGATATCATGCCCACCGCGTTACCGGACATGACGGTCAGAGCAGGTCCGGATTTCGACCGTTCCGCAATCGTAATCACGGGCTTTGCGTTGGACCCTGTGTAGAATTCGGTGTAAATGACGATCAGCAATCCGGCCGCCAGTCCCGAGACCATACACCCGTAAAGCGCGTACGCGGCGAGATCGCTGCCAG
>VBBB01000167.1:1247-3303 GCA_005882955.1 Candidatus Bathyarchaeota archaeon
CCTCCTGGTCCGAACACGTACCATGTTGCAATGAACATCAGGATGGCAGCGATCGCCGAAGCGACAAGGAGTCCGTCTCGGGTAGGCTTGATTGGATTCTTGAACTTCTTCTCAAGAACCGCGACGGCCAAGCCGACGAAGGTGGCGATTATGCCTAGTGATCTGACTATGAGGGGCATCGTCACGTAATATGGATTGATTACTCCGTTGAATATTATGATAGAGACGATCAAGCCGATAATCATGCCGCCAAGGTTCTCGGCGGTGAGCGACTCGAATAGGTCGGCACCTCTTCCAGCCTCGTCTCCCACGTTGTCCCCTACATTGTCAGCTATAGCCGCGGGATTCCTAGGGTCATCTTCTGGAAAGTTCTCTTCGACTTTCCCTACAAGGTCTGCTCCGACATCTGCTGATTTTGTGAATATCCCGCCTCCCAGTTGAGCAAATAATGCGGCGAGTGAAGCTCCAAAGCCGAATCCCGCCAGCACTCCAGGATCACGGAAGGCGGCGTAGAGGAGTGACAATCCCAGTAGGCTCATGCTGATGACGACTAGTCCGAGTGCTCCCCCTCCAAGTGTAGCCACTTTCAACGCTTCATAGGTCGACTTTTCCGCGGCAGCAGTGGACCTGACGTTCGCGTTCGTGGCAGAGTAGAGGGCTACGTATGCTGCAAATAGCGAGAACGCCACTCCCAGTAAGAAGCTAAGAGCGATTTCGCCTCCGTAAGTGAAGTTGATTGTCGCGCCGAAGGCGACCAAGATGACGAGTGAGATGATTATCGCGATAATCGCGATGGTCCGGAATTGTCTCTTGAGGTATGCGTTTGATCCTTCCCTGATTGCTGTCCAGATCCCAATCATCTTCTCGTTCCCTTTGGGATATTTTTGGACGGAGAGGACGAGGAAGATTGCTGCGACCACGCCAGCGACTGCTAGTGAGGTTGTAAGAATTAACGGGTCAAACGCCAAGCGTGGGTTCCTGCTGTCCTTGAGTTATGAAATTTCCATCGAACCGCCTTGGCCTTTATTATAAACATGTTCACTTTCGTCGATTTTCTACTTTGCCAAACCCATAAATCGCGTCATCGCCCGCTCGACTTAGAATTCAACGGCTGATCTGCACACTTGTCCGGTCACAAGTACGATGTCATCGTTGTAGGTGGAGGTCCCGGCGGCCTTTCTGCGGCCGTCCATCTGGCCGACAAGGGTCTGAAAGTCAAGGTCTTCGAGAAGAAGAAGCTTCTCGGAAAACCGGTTCGCTGCGGCGAGTACTTCCCTGTAAAGGAGGAAATGGCCAGGCTGCTTCCTCGCGTCAAATGCATCGATATCATTGATTCGCCGGAAAATGCGATCGACTCAAAGTGCAAGTCGATCAGACTTGTCAGTCCTAGAGGGCACGAATTCGAATTTCCTTTTGAGGCGTACATTCTCGATAGGCATGTGTTCGAAACTCACCTCGGGGACGTTGCTCGGAGCAACGGAGCCGACATAGACGTCGGGGTCCAAGCTCACTACTATCCTGATGACGAGGGTGGCTGGGTCGGCCCAACCCGCGAAACTGCAGACTACGGAGAGATCATTGTTGCGGCAGATGGCTATCCCAGCGAGACTGCGGAGAGGGCGGGGCTCCCAGAACGGGAGTACGCTGGCCCATACGCAGTGGCGACCAATATCGAATACTTCAGATCTGGGAGTGGAGCAGGATGTTGCCGAATTGTATATGGATCCGAGGTACTCGCCGGGAGGTTATGGCTGGATAATTCCGAAGGGACATGGTAGAGCGAATGTCGGCATAGGAATCAGGGAACCATATGTTCGTCGTGAGTGGCAGATTCGTGACTTGTTGACTGGTTTCATCGAGAAGAACAAGGTTGCCGCGAAACGACTGAAGGGGGGAAAGACCGTCTCACTCATCGGAGACAGCCTGCCTGTCGATGGGCCCCTTACACGGACTTACACTGACCGCTTGATGGCTGTGGGCGATGCGGCAGGGATGGTGATGCCCACGAACGGGGGCGGGATACAGACTGCGATGATAACCGGACGCCTAGCTGCGG
>VBBB01000063.1 GCA_005882955.1 Candidatus Bathyarchaeota archaeon
GAGAGAATGGCATAGGCTTCGGAGATTTCTTTGAAGCGTTCCGTCGCTTCAGGCGACTTGTTCCGGTCGGGGTGGTATTGTAGGGCGAGCTTTCGATAGGCGGATTTTATCTCGTCCTTGCCGGCGCCCTTCTCGACTCCGAGGACGTCGTAGTAGTCTCGCTTGTCCATATCCCGTTCATTCTACTCGTTCTCTACCGGGAACCCTCGTCTTTTACTTCCCGATACTCGGCATCAACCACCTTGTCACCCTCCCCTGAGGCTTGTGCTCCGGGTGGTGGGGGTGCCTGCTGCCCTTTTTCTTCGCCGGGCTTTGAGGCTACCTTCTCATAGATCTCCGCCCCAATCTTCTGCAGTGCTCTGCTCAGCTCGTCGCTGGCACTCTTGATCTTGTCCGGCTCTTTTCCAGCTAGTGCAGCGCGTAACACGCCTGCTGCTTTGTCAATTGTCTGTACTTGGTCGGGGGTGATCTTGTCCTTCAACTCTTCTTTGGTCTTGTCGGCCGTGTAGAGCATCCTCTCTGCAGTATTCTGAAGCTCAACCTCTTCCTTCCGCTTCCGATCCTGCTCCGCAAACTCTTCCGCTTCTCTGACCATCTTCTCCTTGGATTCCTTCGAGAGTTTCGTAGACGCGGTGATAGTGATCTTGTTCTGTTTCCCTGTGCCAAGGTCCTTGGCGTTCACGTTAAGCATCCCGTTAGCGTCAATGTCGAAGGTGACCTCGATCTGGGGCACACCTCTCGGCGCGGGCGGTATTCCGGTCAGGTTGAACATTCCTAGGGATATGTTGTCCCCGGCCATTGCTCTCTCTCCTTGGAGCACGTGTATTGTCACTGTGGTCTGAGAGTCCGCTGCGGTTGAGAAGACTTGACTGCGTTTTGTGGGAATTGTCGTGTTACGTTCCAGTATCTTAGTCGCGACTCCGCCCAGGGTTTCGACTCCGAGAGATAACGGCGTCACGTCGAGTAGGAGAATGTCTTTGACCTCGCCTGCCAAAACAGCTCCCTGAATCGCGGCTCCAACCGCGACGCACTCCATCGGGTCTACACCTCGCTCAGCCGGCTTCCCAATCATATCCTCAACGAACTTGCGCACCAACGGCATGCGCGTCTGGCCTCCGATCAGAATTATCCGGTCCACATCCTTCGCCTGGAGCTTTGCATCCTCCAGCGTTCGTTTTATCGGAGTCTCGACTTTGCGAACTATTGGGTAGGCGAGTTCCTCAAGCTTCGAACGGGTGAGAGTAATGTGAAGGTGTTTTGGTCCAGAGTTGTCTGATGAGATGAAGGGCAGGTCGATATCAGTGGTGAGGAGCGTTGAGAGTTCGATCTTCGCCTTTTCCGCCGCCTCCTTCAACCTGGTCATTGCAGACCGGTCGTTTCGGAGGTTGATGCCGGTCTGGCGTTGGAACTCTGTGAGCAGATGATCGACGATTGCGTTGTCGATGTCGGTGCCGCCAGTCTGTGTATCGCCGCTCGTCGATAGGACTTGGAAGACTCCGCCGCCAAAGTCCATCAACGTAACATCGTGGGTCCCTCCTCCGAAGCTGAAGACCATTATTTTCATGTCCTTGTCCGTCTTGTCCAGGCCGTAGGCTAGGCAGGCGGCGGTTGGCTCGTTGATTATCCGGTCGACTTCAAGGCCTGCTATCTCCCCTGCATCCTTTGTTGCCTGGCGTTGGTTGTCATTGAAGTGTGCTGGAACAGTGATGACGACCTTCTTTATCGGTCGTCCGAGAAATGTTTCGGTGTCTCGTTTGATCTTCTGGAGTATGAAGGCGGATATTTGCTGGGGAGTGTATTCTTTTCCGTAGACGCGGACCTTGTAGTCGCTGCCCATTTTTCGTTTGATTTCTTGAATCGTTCCTTCTGCGTTAGTAGCGGCCTGCCTCTTCGCAGGCTCCCCAACTATCATCTGGCCATCCTTTGTGAAGGCGACTACTGAGGGAAACATCTTGCCCGCGGCAGTCTGTCCCTCACCGCTTGGAATCACCAGAGGGCGTCCAGCCTCCATTATCGCAGCAGCGCTGTTTGTCGTGCCTAGGTCTATGCCCAGGATCTTCTCGGTTTCAGGCTTGCTCATTCTCTATCAGCCTCACTCGTTTCAGCTTGCTCATTTTCCTCTACCAGGTTCTTCCCTGCCACTTTAACTATGCTCGGGCGGAGGACCCTTCCTTTCAACATGTAGCCCGCCCGGACTTCTTCAACCACTGTTCCTTCGTCCTCGTCGGAGACGACTCGGAGGGCGGCTTCATGATAATCTGGATTGAACATGGACCCTTCACCGGGCACTCTCTCCACGCCCTCTTTTGACAGAATGTTTTGAAGCCGTTTCTGGACCATGCCTACTCCCTCCAACAAGACCGGGTTCTGCTTATTCTCACGGGCTTTTGCGAACGCTAGGTCAAGTTCGTCTTTGACTGTTAGTAGATCTGAAAGTAAGCGTTCGTTACTCAACCTCTTCATATCCCCAACCTCCTTCTCTACTCTCTTTCTATAGTTCTCAAAATCAGCTTGAAGATATTGGAGACGTCTGAGCAGATCCTCGGATTTCTCCCTCTCATGGTCTAGAGCGTCCTCTAGCTGGGAAATTTGGTTGAGAGTATCAGGGGTCGACTCTTGTTGCTCCGGCTTCTCTTGGGCGACAGAGGTCTTGGACGGTTGATGGGCTACTGTTTCGGAAGCAGGTCCATTTTCTTTCTCATCCAAGATGTAGCTCACCTGGGATCAACTCTTCCCAGCCCCGTTTTAGTCCAACGTTATCTGGGTCAGGAGTCTAGCCTCTCGGGGAAAAATTAAACCTTCTGACACAGTCGCGCCCTTAGCCTCTTCTCCAATACCAATTCCCTCGATTTCATCGTCCGAGTTACGCTTTCTTGATAGGTTGCGTACTTGGCATCTAAGAAACAGTTGGGTGGAACGCGTAAAGTGGGCTTATTTGATCATTTGAGAGCGCCAAAGGGCAAGGTCTGGATTAGCTTTGATAAGCCGACATTCGTTGAGGGAGAAGGCGTCGTCGGCAAAGTCAACGTGCAAGCTTGGAAGCTCGGGTGTTTGAGAATTACGAAGAGATGGTCTGGGTAACGCTTCCCAACAATCAGAGGATTCAAGAGAGACAGCACCGACAAAACGTCCTGTTCTCACGAGACGTCCAGGTGACTGGGCCGAACGACTTTGGCAGCGGTCCAACTCAGACTTTTCCTTTCAGTGTAGGTATTCCTCCCTGCCGGGCGACTAGGGGCGGGGCTACAGTGGAGAACAGCATCAAGGCTGTTGTCCAAGTCAAAGGCCGCCCAGATCTCACCGGCCAGACACAAGTTGCATTTGTCCCACCAAGTAGCATGCCACAGCCAATGCAAGGCTACATGCCCCCAGGATATCCGGTGCCGCAAGGTTACGGCCCACCCGGGTATAATCCGGGATACAATCCCAACCCAGCTTACGGGGTCCCGATGGGTCCAGGATACGGTCAGCCCATGCCGGGATACGGAATGCCTCCACAGGGTCAGGTGCCTCAGCAACAGGTCGCACAGGTCCGTTGCAAGTATTGCCAGAGCCTCATGAATCAGAATTCGGCCAATTGTCCAAACTGCGGGGCTCACCAGTAAACAGTATCACAGCATTCTGCGCTAGTTAGGTAGCAATGCTGACTAAGATAATGCCTGCTATTATGAGGAACGCGCCCGTCCCTGAGTAGAGATTGAAGGGATCACCGAAAATAATCACGGACAACGTGACGGCGACTACAACTTCAATTGGCAGAATTATTGAGGAAATTGTTGGAGAGACAGATTCTAATCCCTTCATGAAGAAATAGTACGCTCCTACGGTTGCAAAGACTGCTAGGAAAACGACGTAGAACACAGCTATTGGAGCAAGATTGGTCGAAGAGCCCAGATCGAAGGCGACGGTTGGAAGCAGAAGCATAGCCGTCACAAGGATTATTCCTCCGGTAACCGGTCTTCCTCCCTTCTTTTCGACGAGGTCCTTTGAGAGAACGAAGACCAGCGCTATGGTTACGGCTGTTCCTAGAATCAGGAAATCACCGAGCAATTCGGAGCTCCCGAGATTTACGGCCTGTCCTCTAGTAACGAGGAGCGTGATTCCGATGAACCCCAACAAGACCCCCGTTATTTTTCGCATCCCCATTTCCTCGTGCACGTACACCAAAGATAGCACTGGGATCATCAGAGCAGCAGTGCTGATTATGAGAGCGGCATTCGATGAAGAAGTGATGAGCTGTCCTCGAAACTGGAGGACGTAGCCGAAAGCGTTGATGAATCCGATAATCCAGATCTCTCTCGACCTGAAAAGGTCTCTCCGTACCCAACCTCGTCCTTGTAATAGGAAAACGATGAGGGCAGAAGCAAACAAGAAGCGTAAAGTTACAAATGTATTAGGCGGGACGAAACTTAGTCCCAGTTTTATCACCGGGACACTGGTTCCGAACAGGAGCCCCGCAAGCATTGTTGCCGCGAGCCCTCTTCGGTCAACCATTCATGCGTGCCTGCTAAACAGTCAATAATGGACCTGGGACGAGCTCAAGTTCATAATCCCTACTTGACTCTGTTCTTGGTACAATGATTATGATTCAAACAATCACTCACACACTCATCATCGATAATCTTGAGACCGCAGGGTCGAGAAAATATTGTGTACGCTAGGCTTATCTTTCGCCACTCCGACCGTTCTAAACAGCATGAGTGAGCTCACTCTTCTCCCCGGCAACACAGTCGAGTGTGCCTGGTGCAAGGATCCTAAGCCCATAACCGAGACTACTTGGTTCATGCCTGAACCCGGAGAAAGGTCCGTCCGGCTCTGCAACTTCTGCTACGAAGAGGCCCGCAAACAGGTCCGACTATTGAGATTCGTAAGAACTCGCGGCGAATTCCCCGTAGAAGCAGCTTCCTAACAAACGGTTCTTCCAAGACTCCCACTTGCAGCCTTAGGAGACCATCCGGTCCCGAACGTGGACACTGCTCAGGTGGCAGTAGGTCTCTGAGAACTTCTCATCCGCTGAGTCGAATTGCAAAACATTATGCTGTCGAAAAGAGCAGGACCCTTGAGTCTGGGAAGCCCTTGCCTTCAGAACCAAACGTAGTCGTTCTCGGATGTGGAATGGGCGGTTTCACTCTATCCAATCTTGTCTCTAAACGAGTTGGCAACTCAGCCGTAGTCACCATTGTAGAGCCTCGGACGCGGCTCCCTTTCCCTCCAGCATTTCAATGGTTAGTCTTTGGCTGGCGCCAGCCTGAGAAAATACAACGGGCTCCAACAAGTCTTGTTAAGAGAAAGAATGTTAGGATGGTCAGTGACAGGGTGGAGAAGATCGATGTCAACGAACGCACGGTGAAGACCCAGTCCCAGACGATAAGATACGACAAGCTAGTAATCTCCCTAGGAACCGAATTCGCCTTCGACCAAGTTCCTGGTCTTGAAGCGTATAGTCATAACGCCTACTCGATTGAAGGAGCTCTGAAACTCCGCGGGGCGATTGACAACTTTGATGGTGGCTCGATCGCGATAGGAATATCACGACTTCCAATAAAATGCCCACCTGCGCCCTACGAGCTGGCTCTACTACTGGAGGAACACTTTCGAAGAATAAAGAAGAGAGCCGAGATTCACTTCTTCACCCCTGAGCCCCATCCAGTTCCTGCGGCAGGCAGTGTCATTGGCAAACAGGTCGAGCGACTCTTGAACAGTCGTGGGATCAAATACTTGTCGAAGATGAAAGTGGCTAGGGTTGACAAGGATAAAGTCCTCTTCGATAACGGTTCGGAGTTGAAGTATGATATTCTCATCACAACTCCACCACATCGCTCATCTCAAGTCGTAAGAGATGCAGGTCTGACAGACGATTCCGGTTGGATTCCCGTGAATCCCCACAACCTCGCAACCCGACACGAGGATGTGTTCGCCATAGGCGACATCACATCGATTGAGACTCCTCATGGACATGCGCCCTACCTGCCCAAAGCAGGGGTCTTCGCGCAAGGCCAGGCCGAGGTCGTCGCCAATAACCTGGCAGTATCACTAACCAAGAAGGGAGAGATGAAGCAGTGGGGCGGTGAAGGTTCCTGCTACCTCCAGGTCGCAAAATCGGAAAGCGCCTTTCTCAAGGGGGCCTTTCTTTCTAATCCTCCTCGACTGGAGTTTCATCCCCCTCGCAGGAAATGGTTCCTGGAGAAGTTGAGGCTCGAAAAAGAGTGGTTGAAGCTATAGTGAGACCCTCAGCGATTAGCTTCTCTGATTAGCCCTTTTGAACTTGCTCAATCTGGAAGCTGCCATTTCGATAGTGTGAGGCATCTTGGAAAAGGAGAAGCGCAGCTTGAGTCTACCTTTGGATGGTAGATGATAGAAGCTCGAACCTGGTACCGCGCCGACTCCTATCTTTTTTATCAGATGTTCCGCGATCTTCCTATCATCTTTGAAACCGGTTCGTGTGATGTCTGTCCAGACATAGTATGCACCTTCAGGTACTGTGCAGATGAAAGAAGCGTTCTCCAGTGTCTGCAATAGCAATTTCCTGCTCTTATCATACAGGGTTCGTAGGTCCCGATAATAGGAGAGTGGAAGTTTCAGAGCGGTTATGCACGCTTCCTGCAGAGGTGTGGGGGCGCAGACCGTTAGAAAATCGTGGACCTTCCTCACTGCGAGCGTTAGTTTCTTCGGCGCGATCACGTATCCTACTCGCCAGCCAGTCGCGCTGTAGGTTTTTGAGAATCCAGAAATCGTTATTGTGCGATTGTCCATGCCGTCTAGGCTTGCGATGCTGATGTGTTTCCTGTCGTCGTAGAGGATGTGTTCATAGATCTCATCAGTGATCGCGAAGGCATCATAGTCCGTGCAAAGGTCTCGAATGAGTTCTAGCTCATGACGAGTGAAGACCCTGCCTGTCGGGTTGTGAGGAGTATTGATTATGACTGCTTTGGTCTTTCTGGAGAAAGCTTCTTTCAGCTTCTCTTCCTCGATTTTGAAGCCGGGCTCTTCGAGTGGAACGTACTTGCACTTTGCTCCTGAGAGAATAGAGTCTGGACCATAATTTTCGTAGAAGGGTTCGAAGATTACGACCTCTTCAGCTGGGTCCAGGAGGGCTAGAAGAGATGCTATCATGCCCTCGGTGGTTCCGCACGTTACGGTAACATTGTCATCCGCATTGCACGGGACATGATTGTAAGTTGACATTTTGTGGGCGATGGCCTGTCTGAGACGGGGGACTCCGTGCGTGGTTGAGTATTGATTGTAGCCCTGTCGGATAGCGCGCGAAGCGGCGCTCTTCACTCTGTCGGGAGGGTCAAAGTCTGGAAACCCTTGTGCCAGGTTTATCGCGCTGTAAGCTTGGCATAGCCTGGTCATTTCCCGTATGACGGATTCCGTGAATCCTTCAGCCCGTTGGGACGGTCCCTTTTCCATGGCTAAGAGGAGAATTCGACGCCTAGTAAGGATTCTTCTATTCGTCCGATACAAAGCAGGTGGGGTCTAAATAAAGCCCGTCAGGTCAGGAAATGGGTCAGCGCTATGGCGTACTGTTCTGTCTTCTTGTACCGAGTTCCGAGAAGAAAGGCAGAGGCCTTTGTACAAGCGCTCAGACCAATCATGAAGCTGTTCGAGGATGCCGGGTGCTTGTCCGACGAGCTTCTCCGTCCGAAAGATATGACAGCCAAGTTTGGTGGGGCTAGCCTCCCGTCTGCCGTTGAGCTTGCCAACGATGAAGAACTCTGGATCGAGATCGCCAAGTTCAAGGATGCTTCCCACATGAAGGACGTTCATTCTCATGTGGCTAAGAATCCTGACCTTGAGAAGTTGCACTCGAGATTTGATCTCCTCATCTCTGGCAAGGAAGTCTATCACGCCGAGTTCGAATCACTACGCCCCCAGCCTTAGTCTCCTGATTGGACGAAAATGCACCGAGAACGGTTGCTGGTCTTCTGTTGTACAGGCAG
>VBBB01000141.1:0-1030 GCA_005882955.1 Candidatus Bathyarchaeota archaeon
CGCTCCTGCCTAGGAGCAAGGTCAGTGGTAGCAGAGCTAGAAAGACTAGCCCGAGTGAAAATGAGAATAGCACTCCGTAGTATGCATACCAGGGGATGAGAACGATTCCGTAGCCCGCGGGCATCAGGAGAAACGCGTTCTCTCGAAGCTTCACCATGAATGGCCTAGCATCGTTGAACAGGGCGGGTCCTGCGATTCGAATAATCCGGAGAACATAAGCAAATTCCTCGGAGGATCGGTATGGTCAATCTGTTCGCTTCTGGGTATTGAGGTGAGGTGTATGAGTAGAAGGTGCCCGAGCTGTGGGTCAGAAAAGACGACTCCATGGATGGGAGGGCCTGCAGCAGGTAGAAGCAGGACGCTATACCACTGTGAACATTGCGGGTACTTTGGTCCAATCTTCTCAGAGGCAGCTAGCTCTCGAAGAGTCGAACTTTGGTTCTAGCGCTCATTCCCAAGGATCAAGAATTCGTTACCATCGCGTCTTCTTGATTCCCAACCGAAAAGCGCCATAGTTTGTAGCTAGGTGTATCGGAGGCGTCACAACAACAACTAGTATTATTGAGATGAGTCCGACTTGGAAGAACGGATATCCAAGTACGATGCTTCCAAGAATGAAATCGAGCTGGTCCAGTACTGGAAACGCCCTGCCAGGTTCTACCTTTAGTCTACGTTTCACGAAAGCGCCTAACAGGTCTCCCAGAACTGCACCAAGGGAAATCATGAATCCCGCAAATGCGAGCCGGGGGTCGACCAACGATTCTGCCAGTCCAACGAGCGTCCCCGCTACGATTCCTGCTATCACTCCTCGAACTGTCTTGTGAGGTCCAAAAATCGGTTGACCATCCGCAAGCGTTCTGCCGCCATCAAGAGTAGCACCTCCGCCTAAGACCAAGGGTCCGGCGTTGGCGAAGTAGGCGGGACCAATGAAGAGCAGAGCGGAATTAATGAGTCCCGTCATTGTCCCGAACAGGCGTAGCCAGCTGGTTATGGTTAATAATTCAAGCCCTAGACGTCTTCGATACCATCC
>VBBB01000141.1:1054-14457 GCA_005882955.1 Candidatus Bathyarchaeota archaeon
AAGATGCAGTCTCTCACGTCTGTCTTCGGGGTCTGTCTTAGTCTTAGAATTAGGTCAGACCAGTGTTTCAGGGTTCGAGTCGCTACTGGTTCCACTAGCCATTCTCCTCCATACGGTGTGCTGTGGACCTGTCCGGTGAGTAGTACCCATAATTTGAATCGGGTTGCGAGACTGTTCATGTGGGCGAGTTGGCGATTGAGTTCTCGATTGCGAGCAAAGATCTTCTCGGACCCTCCGTTGTTTGCCCGGTAGAGTCCGGTGATCGAGTCCACCACTACCAGTGCCGGAGTCTGGGTGAGCACATTTTCCAGGTTCTCGATGATTTCAACTTGGTCTTTGAAATCCTCGGGCTGAAACAGCACAATCTTTTCGGCAAACTGAGGGCCTCCAATCATACGTTCTAGCCGGTGAGCCGAGAATGACTGGTCAGCATCCACGTAGAAGACCCGGAAGTCCTTTCGTGCCATCTCAAGGGCACACTGCATAGAGAGTATGGTTTTGCCTGTAGATGCTTCGCCATAGAGGAGGCTTATCTGTCGAAGCGGGAACCCGCCTCCCAGCAACATATCAAGTCCCCGAACTCCTGTGCTGAGAGATTCCAATCTTGAATTCGCAATATTTCGTTGCGAGGTAAGAAGCTTAGCCAGCTGATCATAGATGACTAAACCAGTCACACTCGACCTCGAACAAGGTCACACATTACTTCTGAAGGGACCGGCGTGGATCAGAGCGAAAAGAGGAGACGCACAATGCTTCGGCGCTCCAATCCAATCGGACGATTGGACGATGATAGAGGAGTCGCGACAAGAACCCATCTATGCTGCGGACAATACCCTTCTGGAAATCAGACGCGGTTCTGGAAGTTCATGGTCTGTGGCTGGAGAGTCTACTGTGCCGGTGGCCTGGAACGAGGCAGCCCAAGTTCTTCAACGGCAGCGAGGCATCTGCGTCATCATTGGAGAGGTGGATTCTGGCAAGTCCAGCCTCTGCACATTCCTCGGCAACAAATGCCTAGAAGACACGGGTAAAGTTGGAGTAGTTGACGCAGACGTGGGTCAAGCGGGCATTGGGCCTCCGACGACAATAAGCTCGTCTGTTGTTCGGACGCCGATTATTGGCCTTCAAAAGGCGGCAGCGGAAGTTGCGTTCTTCATAGGCGATACTAGCCCATCCTTCGTTCCTGACAAAGTTGTCGCCCTAGCCACACGGTTGAAGAAGAGAATCACGAGTTCAGCCAACGTAGTGCTTGTGAATACGGATGGATGGCTTGCAGAGTTCAACGCCATACGTCACAAGCAGCTCCTGCTTGAAGAGATTCAACCCGACTTGGTCATTGGGCTGAGTCGATCAGACGATATCATTGATCATCTTCTCGACAGAGTGAAGTTCGCGTCGCTAAAATTGCCAAGTTCTTCGTTTGCGAGGGTTCGATCCAAGGAGGAGAGGAAGAAGGCTCGGGAAGCAGGGTATCGGCGGTTCCTTCAAGGGTCCCACAAGTTAGTAATCAGTCAAGAGACAAGGGTGAGAATGTTTGACCGATTAGAGCAGACAGTCTTCCCGGAGAATCGGCGCTTTAGAGGGTTTGTTGCCGGTCTGCTGAATCAGAGCGAGGAACTTCTAAGCATTGGGAGGATCAATCAGGTCAAAAATGGGAAAGTTACCGTCGAGACCAAGACGAATGAAATGCTGACTGTTCTTGAGATCGGAAATATTGCCCTCTCGTCAAAGTACGATGAGGTGGGCTATGGCACTCTACATTGAGTAGGATTCAGGGATCGAGTAAACGTAGATTGTATGTTCGTTATAGTTCTCTTTCCGTGAAGGCTTCCAGCCGTTGATCATGAAGTCGTGACTGACGATTCGCGAACCGGGCTTCGCTTCAGCTCTCAGCTTTGGTTTCAGTCGCTCATTCGCGTAAGTTGTGAGGTAGAGAGTGATGAGCGTAGCTTCTTTGAGATCGGCTTGAAAGAGGTCGCGGTTGTATACGTGGACTTTGTTCGTAAGATTGAGCTTCTCAACCTCGCCAGAGGCGGTCTTGAAGAGGTCTTCTCTTATCTCGTATCCAAACGCCGCCTTGACTCCGAAGTCTTTCACCGCCGTCGCTAGAATGCGACCATCGCCGCATCCGAGATCTACGACTACATCGTCCTTTGTAGCCTTGGCTACCTCTAGCATTTTGCGAACAACGTCGTGCGGCGAAGAGACGAACGGTGCACAACTCATCTTGTTTCAAACTCTCTGTTCGGTTGAGAGAGGGCTTGATGAATCAAACTATTTAAACAACTCTACCGAAAAATCGCGAGAGACTCCTCGATCTGGCCTGTTGTAATGATTAATGATACCAGAATTCATGAACTCTCAAAGGCAGAATTGAAGGAGCCGGTCCTGATCCAGGGCCTGCCGGGTCTGGGTTATGTTGGAAAAGTTGCCGTCGACTATTTCATCGAGAAGCTGAAGCCAAAAAAGTTCGCTGAACTCTATTCTAGCTATCTTCTTTTCCCCGACGGGAATCTAGGGATCAATATTTCGGAGGATGGGACGTATTCACTTCCCAAGTATGAGTTCTACTCTTTTGGCGATAAGGAGCCTAACGCCATATTTCTTACTGGAGACGCGCAGCCGAGTGTAACAGGCCAGTACGAAGTTGCTAGTATAGTTCTGGACTTTGCCCAGCGGTTCAATTCCAAAATGGTTCTCACTATGGGAGGCTATGGCACTAGGTCTGGGAACGATGTGGGTGCAGTATACGCGGTTGTGGGCGATTCTGTTGTTGGGGAGCGGTTGAAGAAGATGGGCGCCAAGCTCGCAAAGGGAGGAGCCGTCACTGGAGCTGCAGGAGTAATCTTGGGCATCGGTCGGCAAAGAGGGCTACAGTGCGCGGGTCTCTTAGGAGCGACAACAGGAGTCTATCCTGATCTGGAAGCGGCTCGGGCAGTGATTCAGATGCTGACTGGACTGGTTGGAATGCCAGTCGAGCTGAAGGACTTGGATACGGAGATCGAGGATATGCGTAAGAAGATGGAGAAGTTCCGTCGAACCGAACTCGAAGAGGTCAAAGAGGGAGAGGAGAAGACGGAAGAAGGAAAAGACCGCTACATCACCTAGACATCATGTGCGGTCAGATTCCAGCGTTGCAGGAAGCTAGTATAGAGAGAGAAGGCAGGGTTCACAAAGTAATCCTGCTCCAAATGGACAATGCCATTTTCGCTTTCTGTTATGAAGGAACGATGAAAATCGGAACGCTTGCAGTTTCAACCCCTGGTCTGACGGAGGGCGTAGTAGGCACATCATCAGTTCTCCTCGGAGGCAAATATCTCATCGCTGCTCGAGCCCTGGCTGAGAGATCAGCTGCGATTTTTAAGAAGATGAGCCTCGTCTCCCTCAACACGACACTCTCCGAGGGAGAAGCTCTCAGACTCTACTCGGGGCTTTTGGACAAGGTCAGAAGCCCCTGATCGGAATTCTGTGTTCTAAAATCCTAGAGGTGGAATAAGAACCCTAGGGCGATTGTGACTGCCATGGCTGTGAAAGTTAGTGCAGCCATTGTATCGTCGAACTTTTCGACGTTCATCTTGCTGTCACCGTCAACCGCATCATAGAGAGAATTGTTGCAACCTTGGGAGAGATTCTCGTCTTCTTTCCGGACATCAACCATCATCAAAATGATCAGTTGATGATGGTCGAAAGTAATTTCGATGTAACGCGGAAGACTGTAACGATTCGTCCATGATTCTTTAATACGATGAGGACTTGATCACAAGTTGGCCGTCGCGTGGCCTCTAGTTGAGACCCAACGTCCTAGAAAATGGTGGAGACTAGCGCCAACTGTTCAGCTTAGTTGCGGCCGGCTCTTTAGCCTCGGAGCCATTGTGGCCCGTCACCCACTCAGGAACGATGACAGCTCTAATCAGCTCCTGAATAGAAATACCCCTCTTCTTCGCTATCTTCTCTAGCTCTCGGAAGATAGTATCATCGAGTGTTTGCATGAACTTGGGCAAAGCAGGTACCACGGATTCTTCGGATATCAGTATCATTTCTAAGGTTGAAATAAAGTGCTGGTGTAACTTCTAGAATTCTGACCTAGTGACAGAATGGGAAGCGAGGGTTGCTAGAGGGAAACCTTCACTGAGGATGGTGTCTCTCCGAGGATCTGTCTCGATGCGGCTTCAACTCTGGAACGGTACTGTTCCTTGGTGTAGACCCGGACGAGATTCATGAAGGTCCTCAGCACGCCGATTATTCTCGAGATCTCCGAGAGCTGTACGATCTCTTTCTTACCAGTCGGTCCACGTCTGAAGACCGGTATATCGAGGGGCTGTATCTCCACAGCGTTGTGGTAGGGCACTGAGGGAAGGGTTGGTACATCAATCATCACATCTTCGATCCTGACATGTGCCTTCTTGGCAATCTCGTCTCGGATCTTGTCTCGCACGCTCTCCTTCGTTATCACGTTTGAAACGAGTTCTTCCTGAGCGAAGAGAGTCTTCTCATACGAGCACTTCAGCAGTCTTCTAGCCTCTAGATCCTGCATTATTTTCTTGGACTGCTTGCACTCCCTCAGATCAGTCCAGACCTTGTAATCGTCGAGGCGCAAGTAGTCTTCAGGCTCGTCAAAAGAAAGTAGGTTCAGCTCGTCCTTTGCCGCCTCTAGGGCTTGGACTATCATTATCTGGACTGCTCTTGAAGCTCGGTGGAAGTAGATGGTTCTGAAGGATTCGAGTCTGGCCAACAAGAAGCTCTCGAGGGTCGCGACTGCCCTTCCGTCAACGGACAGGTTTCCGTTGATTACGTCCATGGTGTAGAGGAGTCTGTGAACGTCCACGGAACCATACCCTGCTCCTGTATGGAAGGAGTCCCGGACTAGAAAGTCCATTTTGTCAACGTCGACACTGCTGCTGATGATCTGGTCGAGATAGGGTCTCTTTCCGTCCCTGAGACGGCCTACGGCCAGTAGCCCGAGCTTGCCAGGGTCAAAGCCGGCATTGTCCAGCTTATCTTTGATTTCTGTCTCATTCACAAGCCAAGGAACGAAGTCTTCATGGGTCTTTTTCAGATGGCGAACCATGAGAGGCTCAAACACATGTGAGAATGGACCATGCCCGATGTCGTGTAGTAGAGCGGCTAGACGCATCTGCTCTTGCGTGTGAACGTCGAGATGTGTCGGCAAGACTTCTGAGAGAACGCCCGCCAGGTGCATCGCTCCAACAACGTGTTCAAACCGCGTATGGTTTGCCGCCGGGTAGACGAATTCCGATCCGGCGAGCTGGCGTAGTCGTCGAAGTCTCTGCACGGGTCGAGTGTCAATTATCATCTTTTCGGCGTCGCTAATTCGGACGTATCCATGGATAGGGTCCTTGATGAAGCCCCAGGCCTTAGACATAACCGGAAATGTGTGTGCGACCGCTTATTCTAAACTTCCCAATCCTTCAGCTGAAACAATTGAGAGTGATCTCTGGGTCAGGAACGTCTATGATTGGCGTGTCGATTTGAAGCTTGGCCAGTCCGTCGAAGTACTAGAAAGATTGCGCGTTAACATGCAAAATAATATTCTGAAATGATGGACGCTATCATAGCGTCGACGCGTTGCTTTTTCTTTTTCTTCGTTGGATTGTGTGCGGCGCACGTGTCACACATTGAGCTTTCGCCTCCAGGCCGAGTGTTTGGCTCACCAAGTTCAGCATTAAGGTGTTCGTTTTTTGAGATTCTCGAGCCCAGTTCTCCGACCTTAATATCGGCCGACTCCTCTAGGACACTTGTTTGTGGTTCTCTTTTTATTCTCCTGAAGATTATCTGCTAGATGTCGCGATTCGGATTGGTGAAGGACAAGATTCTATGCTTTGTCTGCGCCGTGAAGAACATTGAACGGACCTTCAACACGTACTACGAGCTGCAGGAACATCTGTACCGGGATCACGACATGAAGAAAGACCCTGCGATGGATATTTTCAACAAATACAAACCTGCGGTGGCAAAGACTCCAACGGCCGAACAGTAAGCCTCTCTCGTGTTGCGGTTAACGATTTCTAGATGGCGCTCAACAGAGAGGCCACAAATCCATAGCCGAGGAGAACGATGAATGCGACTATGATGAATATCACGAGGCTGCGCTGAGTATCCAATCCCATAGCGCTCTTCACCGCGATTACTGTCGAAATCGCTATCCAAGCCACGCCGATTGCTCGTACAACGTCTGGGATTGGCGACACGGGGATCGACATGATGAGGAAGATCAGGCCGGGAGAGCTTGAGAAGAATACTGGCCTCGCCAGTGACCAGTAGTTCGATCTTCCTCCGAAGAGGCTCCTTCCGATAAGAAACGTCAAGGATACCCAGACGATTCCCAGAGCAATACTTACAACGGCGCCGAAAACAGCTCCTAGCAGAATCCCTATCGCATTGTATCCGATCGCCGCTGCGAATCCGAATCCGAAACTAGCTCCAGCGAGAGCCAGGACAGTCAGTGCCTGAACTGTCGCTGTGGAATCTTCTTTCAACTCCAGGAAAATGTCGCGGTTGAGCCGGGCCGATTTCACCATTCGATCCAACATCGTTCGGAATCTGTCAATACTAAGGGGACCAGAACGGGAGATCATCGACGAGTTCTGGAAGAAGTGTATGCTGACCCGGATTATCAACGTATACGTGGGATCTGTTCAGCCTGTTCCGAATTGTAGGCCGATGAAGGCCAGAATGAGGAGGCCTACCGCAACTGTGAGGACTGTTCTTCGCAGATTTAGTCCCATGACTTGTTTTAGAGCAAAGACTTGTGAGAGGAAGAGCCAGACTACAGCAACGACTGAGATGGTCCCCTGGAACCAGTAGACTGGAACATTTCCTTGCACTAGAATTGGAGGAACAGGGATCGTGATTAAGAGGAAGAGGAGAAACGGGCTGCTCGCGAAGAACAGAGGTCGTGCCAGTTCCCAGTAGCCCGTTTTGCCCTGGAAGAGCTTCGTCCCGACAAGAAAAGCTGTGGCTGACCATACGAAGGCCGCGAAGCATACGGTGACCGTGTTGGCGAGGCTGCCGACGATGATTCCATAGAATGACAGGTCGTGCCTCTGGAACTGTGTCTGTGCAGTGTAGCCGATGCCGTAGGCTAGAGCTGCAAGAACTAGAACTGCGAGGGCTTGCCCGGTTGATGTAGTGTCCATCTTCAGCTCTAAGACTCCTTGCTGGTCCAGTCTGGATGCTTTCTTCATCCGAGACCACATCAGACCCAACTGGAGTCTTGATGCGGGTATCTCGGTTTCGATGGACATTTTGGATAAGCCAGGCTTAAGTCGTGATTTCAGTCCATGCTTATGAACGAATAGTTAATCCGATACTCTGGAGCTTGGAGGCGTGTCGAGCGCTAAAGAATCCTTAGACCCTGTCGCAGAGCTGAAGGAGACTCTCAACCGGGCCAAGCCCAGCTTCAAAGTGGTAGTGATGCCAGATTTCTATCTCGACTACATTCTCACATATCCGGGCAAGCTTGAGGATCTGACGGCCTCCTTCATGAAGGTGGCTCAGAGGGGAGGAGGGAATCTTCTGGGCTGGGGACACACGGTTGGGCGGGGAGGAAACGCGTCGAATGTGGTGGCTCAGCTTTCGAAGCTTGGCTGTCAGGTTGTTCCCATTATTGAGACGGATGAACTAGGTAAGATGGTGCTCCAGCATTTTCTGAAGGATGTGGATCTTTCGCACGTTCGGACAACGGGAACAATGTCCCGAACATTGTCTTTTGAGACAGAACACTCAGGCAGACGAGTGAACATAATGGTCAGTGACCCAGGATCTCTATCGCAGTTCGGCCCCGAGAAACTGACCCAAGAGGATAAGCAGCTAATTTCTGAGGCGGATTTTGTCTGTGTTCTAAACTGGAATCAGAACCTGAAGGGAACGGACCTCGCAGAGAAGGTCTTCTCGATAGCCAAAGAGGAGGGAAAGGCTGTCACCTTCTTCGACCCCGGTGACCCCGCTTCACGGATAGGCGAGATAGAGGGACTGAACCAGCGGGTCCTGACCCCTGGACTGGTAGATGTTCTGAGTGTTAACGAGAACGAGCTGGTCCATCTAGCGAACGGAGTAGCTGAGGACACGTCGGAGATTGAAGGGACTGAGGATCCGCTCTTTGGAGCTGCGAGCGTGTTCAGCATGATGATTCCGAGAGTTGATCTGCATACGCCAGAGTTCTCAGCATCATTTGTGGATGGGCAGAGGGTCCGCGTTCCTTGCGCGAAGATCAAGCCTGCAAAGGTTACGGGTGCGGGAGATGTGTGGAACGCGGCAGACATCTATGCACAGGGAGTTGGGCTGGGGCACAAGGACCGGCTGATATTTGCGAATGCTGCGGGTGCGGCATATCTTGAGGGACGCGGGCTTGAACCTCCCACACTGGGAGAGGTCGTCGGTAGAGTCGACAGCGTCGTGGCGGCGCGTAAGCCCTAGGGTTTCACGAGTCTTAAATTGGATAGGCCGATTACTTGGGCTGGCGAAGAGTTCAAACTGCGACTGTGACTGATGGAGGGACGAGTTAGAATTGTTGAAAGTGGCTGAAGGGGTCTATAGGGTACCAGCTCGTCACGCTAACACCTACCTTGTCGAGGCAGACAATGGACTGGTGCTCGTCGACACGGGTATGCCGGGTAGTGAGAAGCGGATACTGAAAGCAGTAGCGGATCTCGGCCGCGAGCCTAGCGATGTTAAGCTGATTCTTCTGACTCATCGACACTGGGATAACATCGGAAGCGCTGCCGCGCTCAAGAAAGCGACTTCTGGAATGCTCGTCTCTCACGGGTTCGAAAAGCCATACGTTGCCGGGACCCTTGTGGTAATAACACCGCGAGCATGGAGTCTCTACGGACGGATAGCCAGGCGTGCTCTGGCTATTGCCTCTTCAACGAAGAAGCTGCTTCGGCTCGTCAAGTATCACCCGGTGCTCGTTGACGAGGCCTCCGACGATGAATCGATACTAGAAGATGTCGGGCTGGACGGGTCGATCGTCTGGACCCCAGGCCATACAAAGGGGTCCATCTCTCTATTCGTAAACAAGAGCAGGGTTGCCATTATCGGCGATCTTCTGAGGACCAGGCGCGGCAAGCTTAGAGAGCCATTATTCATGGAGAATGTCTCACAGGAAAGGTCGAGTGTTCAGCGAATCCTTGATCTACATCCCGCAGTCCTCTGCCCAGGCCGTGGCAAACCCTTGCCCCCTTCGAAAGTCAGGATCAAAGAGAGGATTGCCAAACCGGTGAAGATGGAGACGAAGAAAGACGCACAGGATATTGATCTTGAGAGTCTTGCGAAGGATCTTTCAGCTGAAGCATCTTAGAGATGATCAAATCTTCGGACAGAGGTAGCCCTAGCAAGGACTATCTGAAAAGAAAAGATTGGGAGTTTGACGGGGTTACTTTCGAACCTTGTCGAAGCGGGCTGCTACGTCGTCCCAGTTGACCACATTCCACCAAGCATCAACATACTTGGCGCGGTCATTCACGTAGTCGAGATAGTAGGCGTGCTCCCAGACATCGACGGCTAGGAGTGGAGTCATGCCTTGGACGGCTAGGTCCATGTGCTTCTCGGCCTGGAGGGTGATCAACTGGTCTGAGGCTGGCTCGTAGGCTAGTATTCCCCACCCTGATCCTTCGACCTGTTTTGCGGTGTTTCCGAATTGTTCTTTGAAGGAGTCGAACTTTCCAAAGTCCTTGTTGATCTGGTCAGCGATGCGTCCACCGGGCGTTCCGCCTCCACCCTGTTTCATGTTCGGCCAAAACAAGCTGTGCATAGTATGACCTGACGCGTTGAAGGCGAGATCACGAGAGATTCCGCGAACGTCGATTCCCGCGAAACCGGTCTGCCGTGCTTTCTCTAGCTTGTCTAATGCTGCGTTTGCTCCGTTAACGTATGCGAGGTGGTGTTTGTCGTGGTGTAGAGTCATGATCTTTTCAGAAATTGTCGGTTCTAGTGCGTTGTACTTGTAGGGCAGGTTCGGTAGAGAGTATCTTTTTCCTGGCATGAAACGTGGCTCGCTGAAACCTTTCACATAAAACTTGGCTCATTTTTCTCGCCGGTCTTTTGGAAGCCGCCCCCCGGGAGGGGGGGTGCCTGTCTGGATCTTTCTATTCTGGGCTTGATTGATGGTTTGGGGTTCGTCTCGTGGCGAGAAACGGATTCTGATGATGCGCGGGAACGAGCAGGAGCCGCAAGGATAACGAGCATCAGACGTGCGAACTTACAGTGTTTCTTCGCCAATTTTGACTGGCATGGCCGGAGAGTGTGGCCATGGGACGGAAGCTGTAAATACATATAGGCACAAGGCTATCGTGTATAACGTACGTCATAAAAGAGGAGACTGTGAAGATGGCTAACAAGAGCATTCTGGACCTGGACTACGCCAAGTACGATTTCAAGGATCCAGAAAAGTACGTGTTCAAGTCGGAGAAGGGACTCTCACGACAGACTGTCGAGCAGATTTCTGAGATGAAGAAAGAGCCTGAATGGATGCTAAAGTTCAGGCTGCGAGCCTACGATCATTTCGTCAAGCGCCCTATGCCTGCATGGGGAGGGGATCTTGCTCATATCGACTTTAACGACATCTACTACTATCTTCGTCCCACTGACAAGGTTGAGAAGAGCTGGGACGACGTTCCTGACAAGATCAAGAAGACCTTCGACCGATTGGGTATTCCAGAAGCCGAGAAGAAATTCCTGGCCGGAGTCGGTGCCCAGTACGAGTCCGAAGTTGTCTATCATAGCCTTCTGAAACATCTCGAGGATAAGGGTGTCATTTTCTGCGATACTGATACTGCTGTCAAGCTTCATCCGGAGCTCGTGAAGAAATATTTCGGAACGATTATTCCTCCTGAGGATAACAAGCTGGCCGCGCTCAACAGTGCAGTCTGGAGCGGTGGTAGCTTCATCTACATACCCGAAGGTGTGAAAGTAGATCTTCCACTACAAGCCTACTTCAGAATCAACGCTGCGAACATGGGACAGTTCGAGAGAACCCTCATCATCGCAGACAACTATTCAGACGTACAGTACATTGAGGGTTGCACAGCACCAGTCTATTCCAGTGACTCGCTTCACTCAGCAGTAGTAGAGATCATCGCGAAGAAAGGCGCGAAGGTCCGGTACACCACTCTCCAGAACTGGAGTTCAGACGTCTACAACCTCGTCACCAAGCGAGCCTATGCGTACGAGGATGCATCGGTTGAATGGATCGATGCTAACGTTGGCAGCAAGCTTACGATGAAGTATCCGTCAGTCTATCTGGTCGGGCCTAGGGCCAAAGCAGAGATCGTATCAGTGGCTTTCGCTGGGAAGAATAGACATCAAGACACAGGAGCCAAGGCAGTCCACCTCGCGCCATACACCAGTTCGCGGATCACCGCAAAGTCTGTCAGCAAGGACGGAGGACTAACAACCTACCGGGGTCTGGTCCACGTGGCCAAGGGAGCGGTAGGAGTAAAATCAAGCGTCAGATGCGATGCCCTCCTTATGGACGATCAATCGAAGACAACAACCTATCCCTACATGGAGGTCAACGAGGACGATGCGACAATAACGCATGAGGCTACTGTTGGAAGGATCAACGAGGACCAATTGTTCTATCTAATGTCCAGAGGCTTGTCTGAGACTCAGGCTCTAAGCATGATCGTCACAGGGTTCATGGAGCCCTTCACCAGGGTCCTCCCGATGGAGTACGCGGTAGAGTTTAACCGGCTCATCGAGATGGAAATGGAAGGCGCCGTAGGCTAATCTCTCCGAGCCCAAACCTTCTAAACATATTCTCATCCCTCAACTAGCCATGGCCAACTCTCTAGCCAGCCCAACAGAAAGCATGGTGAAAGAGGTCTCCGGCCACTTCGCTGAACCTGAAGAGATCAGCCGAGAACGCACAGTAGCCCTCGACTACTTCAACAAGCTACCAATCGAGAAATCTCAGTTATACACGAAATACGTCGACATCCTCTCGGGGCTCAATCTTGATTCTATCCAGCTTGGATTCCCGTCGAATAGTCGAACTATTCCTGTCGAAATATCTCACTTGGTCAGGGAGAAAGACGAGCCAACACTTGCGTTGCAAGTGGATTCGCAGATGGTCCGAACCGAAGTACATGGGGCACTCGAGAAAGAGGGAATCGTCTTCTCAGACATGGAATCGGCATTGGTCAAGTTTCCGGACCTCGCCCGAAACCGGTTCACGAAGGCGATACCACCGGGAGATGACAAGTTTGCGGCTCTCAACGACGCATTCTTCACAGCCGGGACCTTTCTCTATGTTCCTAAGGGTCTCAGCGTCAAGATTCCGTTCCGGAACATTGTTCTGCTGAAGACGCATGGACAAGCCTCCTTTACTCACAACATAATCGTCGCCGAGGAGAACAGCAAAGTCAGCTTTCTACAGGAAGCCTACTCGCGACTGGGTAAGGAGCGTCAAGGTCCGGCGCTCTATAGCGAAGTCACGGAGGTCTATCTCGGCGAAGGAGCAGAGGTCAACTTTGCCAGTATCCAAGATTTTGAGGGAGACGTAAACTCGACGGTCAATCGAAGATCAATCGGTCAGAAGGATTCGCGGATTAATTGGACTGTGGGACACATGGGTGGTGGGACGACGCGTTCCAGGATGGACAGTGTTCTTGATGGCCCAGGGTCAACCGCGGAAGATGTCGAGGTTGTCTTTGGCTCCGAATCGCAACGGTTCGATGTTGTAACAGATCTAACACACCAGTCGACTCACACAACAGGACACGTTCTAGCTCGCGGGGTCTTGAGGGATAGTGCTCGTGCGATTTTCAAGGGAATGATCAGGATCAGCGAGGGAGCCAAGAATTCAAACTCCTATTTGGCGGAGCATGCGATGATCCTTAGCAAGAAGGCGAGGGCCGACGCAATCCCTGGCCTTGAGATTTTCACGAATGAGGTAAAGGCGACCCACTCGGGCTCCGTGAGCCAGGTGGACGAGGAACAAATCTTCTACCTGATGTCGCGAGGTCTGACTCACAGCGAGGCTCAGAGGATGGTTATCCTAGGATTCCTCCACCCCGCCGTCAAACGGATACCGCTCAGGTCGGTAAGAGCTGTGATTCAGTTTCTGATCGACGAGAAATGGGCAGGGAGAGGGGGAATGATTCCTCCTCGAGTAGAACAGCTTCCAGAATTCGAAGAGGAGCCGGAGGGGGAGGCTGTTGAAGCGGATCTCTTCGAGAGACATTACAAGTACCGGTAGGGAAACACATTCTGGGAACGCTCATCCCCGTCGGCCCTGTATCAGAGCTTCCGCCAGGCACGATGAAGGGAATCGAGCACGAGGGTCGACGGATTCTGGTTGTCAATTTGGATGGAAAGCTTCACGCTTGGGACGGGACCTGCACTCATGAAGAAGCTGACCTTTCGACCGGATTCCTAATTGGAGA
>VBBB01000003.1:0-4781 GCA_005882955.1 Candidatus Bathyarchaeota archaeon
ACGAACAATCCAGTCGACCTCGTCAAGCAGCAACTCCGAGACATGGGAGTGGCACCAGTTGCAAGAAATGAGCCAGTCATATTCGTAGACATGTATTCTTGGCTTCTGGGAGAGCCTTCACCAGAACGGTTTCAGATCGATAACGCCTCAGACGTAGCTGCCCTCAGCGTAGTGATCTCGAGCGCGGCACAAATGGCCGGTGACAGATCCTTCGTCGCGTTCGACACTCTCTCCACTCTGCTCGCCTACAACTCGGAAGAACTCTGTGTCCGCTTCATGAAGTCGCATCTCGCCAGGATGAAGAGACATGGGAACATAGGCGCATACGCCATAGAAACGGGCATCCACAGCAACTCGTTCTACAACGAGGTCAAGGCATCATTCGATGGCGTTATTGAGTTGAAACTCGAGGAGATGGACGGAGAACTACGCCGCTTCATCCGAGTATACCGATACAGAGGAAGTCATGAGACAAAATGGTTCAGGCTGCTCATCGGACCAGACCGAGGAGTGAAGATCTACTGATGCGTAAGATCGCGATATCTAATCGTAATGAGCATGATACCATCGGTCGTGTTAACCTTCTCACAGAAGAAGGGTACAATCTGCTTAAATTGGCTGTAAAGGTTGGAGCAGTACAGTGACGGCCGTGGAGCCGACTGGGATCAAGGTCTTAGACGACCTTCTAGGAGGTGGACTCCCCAGACCATCCGCAGTTGGAATAATCGGCGCCGTCGGCAGCGGCAAGTCCAGCCTTGTCCGGCAGCTAGCCGTTACAATGCTCGAACGAGACTTTCGAGTCCTCTACTATGCGATAGACGAGTCCGCGGAAGACGTCAGGGAGAGCGTCGCAACTTACGGAATAGATGTGGGCAAGTACGAGTCTGAGGGCAGACTCTCATTCATCGACATATTCGCTCTGGGAGTTGAGCGGCTCGCCGAAGCCTACCCTGTAGAAGAGCCGGAACAGATTGTTGACAGCACGTTCAAGTTCTCAGACCTTGTCGCTCAGGGCCGAAGCTTCACGCTGAAACATCTCGGCAAGAAACAGTTCGTCATAATGGACTCGTTGACGCCCTTCTTCCTAATGGTCGAAGCGAAACGAGTCTTCCAGTTCGGACAAGTACTCAAGTACGCTACACGTTTTGCCAAAGCCATAGGCGTTGCAACCCTCCACACGAAGGTCCTTGACGAGACGATTGAAAACGCCATGGTCAACTTCGCTGACGTTGTTCTTGACTTGGAAAGGCGCAAAACGGCTGAAGGCCCCCTTGCACGCGGCGGAACCTTACGACTCGTAAAAATGGGGAAGAACCCTGTCCCCTCGCGAGGTTACTACTACGAAATGACGCCTCAGGGAATAGCCATCAGCACAGCTCCACCCATCTAGCCAACGCGTCGAATATTGTTCGCCGGTCTCCTTATAGTTGGCCATTTTTCACGATCGAAAGTATGAGACGGTTCCATGCTTTGTCTCGGAATCCACTCTCTTTTTGCGGCGAAGCAATAGGCTCCTAGCCCAGATATACCAGCGGTCGGATCACAGCCGCCTATGGCAACGAAGCCCAGTGAGGCCGCGATTACTAGCGATGAGATGCAGATGGCCGAGTTTAACTCCGAATATCTTGGAGTCAGCCACTTCCAGCTCATGGAAGCGGTTGGCGCGAATATCTCACGAGAAATAGCCACGCGCACGGCAACCAAACCGAATCCAAGGATACACATCATATCCGGTCCCGGCAAGAATGGCGGCGACGGCTTCGCAGTAGCCCGACACCTCGCTTCACAGGGACTCAAAGTCCGAGTCACACTAGTGGGCCGGCCCAACGATGTGAAAGACGAAGCAGCAAAACAACAACTCAACACAATTATCCAAATGAACGACAGCATACAATTCGAGAGTCTCTCCGATTCGTCCCAGCTAAGGCCGGTTGAGGCCGACATTATTCTCGACGCGATTCTAGGCTATGGAGTTCAGGGAGATCTTCGCCAACCGCTCCTGGGGGCAGTTCGAATCATCAACAGATCCAGAGGATACAAGATCGCGCTCGACTTGCCCTCCGGACTGGACAGCGACACAGGCGAACCACATGGAGAAGCTGTCAAAGCTGACCTAACAATATCGCTACACAAGATCAAACAAGGACTCGTCAAGGGAAGAGAATTCGCGGGAGAAACTCTCTCACTATCCATCGGAATCCCCCCTGAAGCAGAGATCTATACGGGACCAGGCGACTTCAAGACCCTATGGAAACCACGCCCTGCTAACGCCCACAAAGGTGACTACGGACGACTACTCATAATCGGCGGTAGCGAAAACTTCACAGGCGCACCCGCCTTCTCAGCTCTGGCTGCGACTAAATGTGGCACAGACCTAGTCTACGTTGCTTCACCGACAAAGACTTCGGAGATAATCGCTTCATACTCCCCAGACCTCATAACTGTCAAACTCCCAGGCGAACACCTCAACCTCAAGGACCTCCCTGAGCTCGAAAGGTGGATGACTTCCTCCGACGCCATCGTCCTCGGTCCGGGAATAGGACTGCACGAAGAAACAGTAGACGTGGTCAAGAAACTCATCACTCAAACCGGCGAACTCAAAAAGCCACTAGTCCTAGACGCGGACGCGCTGAAAATATTCGGCCGAAGCCGCAGACGGCTCAACAGTCCAGCAGTGCTGACACCTCACGCGGGAGAATTCGCGCAAGTGCTACAGCGGAAGATCAGTCCTGAGATCTCGCTCCGACAAGAAGCCACAACACAGCTCGCCAAGGAAACAGGAGCGACAGTAGTACTGAAAGGAAATGTCGACATCATCGCAGACCCGACACGCCTCAAACTCAACAAGACAGGGAACCCCTACATGACAGTTGGTGGCACAGGCGATCTTCTAACCGGCATAATCGGCGCACTCCTGGCCCAACACATCGAACCCTTCAGAGCCGCGGCTGCCGGCGCATTCCTCAACGGACTCGCAGGAGACATGTTGATGAAGGAGAGAGGGCCAACCGTCACACCGCTAGCACTAGTAGATTTCATCCCACAGGCGATCAAGTATTGCATAGACGGACCACCATATCCGAAAATCCGGAACTAGAAGATCAATCATCACCGCGGGTCATGATTTACGACTACCACCAAGACGATCCCAGCAAGTGCACATCGGCCAAACTCCAGAAATTCCATCTAGCCCGACAACTCAATTCTCTAAAACAGATTCCCCGATCAGCGATAGTGCTCAATCCGTCAAGCAATCGCACCTTATCGTCTGAGGATCGCACTTTGATAGAACAATATGGCCTAGTGGGACTAGACTGCTCCTGGAACCTGTCCGAGGATATTCTTCAGAACAACATCAAGGGTGAAAACCGACGACTACCAACACTCCTGGCAGGCAACCCGACAAACTATAGCATCAGAGGAAGACTCAGCACCGCGGAGGCACTCGCAGCCGCTCTGGTCATAACAGGATTCGAGAAAGAGGCCCAACGCCTGCTCGCAGTTTTCACCTGGGGCCACACGTTTCTCACTCTAAACAAGGAACCGCTGGAAGCATACTCGCAGACTTCGGTCGACGACATGAATAAGCAAGAACAAGAGTACTTCCCGCCGTCCAGAGCCTAAATGTTTATATCAACTACGCAGGCAAGAAAAGAGTTTGGTAGCATTAGCAGGTCGAATAGTAGAAGCCCACGGTACCCGGCGGCGGCGTCAATCCGACGCTTAGGGCGTTACGCCTGTGTATGAAAGATTGACCTCCACTGTGGGCGAAATAATATGCGGACCAAAAAAACCCGGGGCAAAGAATACCCTGGAACGTTTCGGTCCAAGGAAGGCTCGTAGCCACCTGCTAAACTCCAGCCAATTCCTGCAGATTGATGTGATAGGCGTCCATAACTCCTATCGTTCCAACTCCGCTTGATCCTGGCGGACCCAACTGCTATCGGGATGAGACTAAGCCATGCGAGTCGCACGCTTCCAGGCCAATGTGGGAGCGTGGCGTACGGCTCAGTAACATGTGGCTAACCTACCCTCCGGACCGGGACAACTTCGGGAAACTGAGGCTAAACCCGGATAGATGGAGAGGCCTGGAACGGTTCTCCGTCGAAATAATCCTAGGACCATGCTTTCTAGGACTGCCAGAGGATGGGGCCGCAGCCGATCAGGTCGTTGGTGAGGTAACGGCTCACCAAGCCTATAACCGGTACGGGCCGTGAGAGCGGGAGCCCGGAGATGGGCACTGAGACAAGGGCCCAGGCCCTACGGGGCGCAGCAGGCGCGAAACCTCTGCAATGCGCGAAAGCGTGACAGGGTCATCCCGAGTGCCATCCGCTGAGGAAGGCTTTTACCCGGTCTAACTCGCCGGGAGAATAAGGGGAGGGCAAGTCTGGTGTCAGCCGCCGCGGTAATACCAGCTCCTCGAGTGGTTGGGACGATTATTGGGCCTAAAGCGTCCGTAGCCGGCTGGAAAAGTTCTCCGTAAAATCCAACGATCCAATCGTTGGCTCGCGGGGAATACTTTCCGGCTTGGGGGCGGGGGAGGTCGGCGGTAGTCCCGGGGTAGGGGCGAAACAACGAAGAACTCGTTTCGCAGTCTTATAATCCCGGGAGGACCACCAGTACGATTGCAGGAGTATGTGCAGCGAGCAGCGCAATGAATCAATCCATTCCCAGACTTCTTGGACACAGCTTCGGAGACGGATACATTCACAGGGCGAAATGGTACTTCGTATACACCAACAAGGCCGAGGAATTGCACGACGAGGTCAAGGAGAGTGTCT
>VBBB01000003.1:4804-5303 GCA_005882955.1 Candidatus Bathyarchaeota archaeon
CATTGCAGGCGAACCTCAATCGGTGGGACACCACAAGTTCAATTCTCTCCCGTCGTCGGGAAGAAACTTCACGACCAAGGTGGACCACAAGGTTCCAAGATAAGGCAAGGGACGATCATCCCGCCAACGGTGACCAACGGCGACGAAGCAACAATTGCGAACTTCCTCGGAGCCTTGTGCGACGATGAAGCCCAGATTCGAACGGACAGTGGATCGAAGCAGATCGCTCTAAAATCCGTGAAGATTTCTTCTCTTGAAGCCGAACTCGAAGCCTATCTGAATCAGATCAGAGAGATGTTCGAGAGCCTAGGAGTCACATGTTCAGCCCCGAAACGCGACAGAACATATGTTCGTCGAGGTGAAACAAGGATATCCAAACGCATCTGGATTACTAGCAGCACTAATTTCGCAACCTTCGCGCGGAAGATCGTGCTGAATCATTCGGAAAAACGAGCTCGACTGCAAACTCTCCTATAATCGTGGTGAATGGCGAAGGCGG
>VBBB01000004.1:0-4774 GCA_005882955.1 Candidatus Bathyarchaeota archaeon
CCCCTCAGCAGAGCACAATCGGAACATTTTTACCATCGATAATGGTCTCGTATTACAGTAGGGGCATCGATAATGGAGACAGTTAGAGTTTCGAAGAAGTACCAAGTTGTTATACCCGAAAAATTACGCGAGGAAGCTGGAATCCACGCTGGCGACCGTATGGTGGCTATACTCAAGAACGGGATTCTGCAATACGTGCCAGTCCGACCGTTGCGTGAGACCAAGGGCATGATACGCGGACTGGACACCCGGAATCTCCGAGACGAGACAGATCGCGTGTAGACTTGATCAGCATCGACAGTTATGGTTGGATAGAACGGTTCACACAGGGCCCGAAAGCATCACATTACAACCGGATAATTGACGCGTCATCCAAAGAGAATATACTAACCTCAGTCGTCGTTGTCTATGAGACATACCGGAAAGTGAAGAACTCCAGAGATGAACAGGTAGCACTGGAAACAGTCGCAGTGCTCAGCCAGACAAAGATCGTCCCGGTGGATCAAACACTATCTTTGGAAGCAGCAGACTTCAGTCTAGAGCACGGGTTGCATTTTTCAGACGCCCTGGTCTATGCCACAGCTCGTCACTACAACGCGACCCTATACACGGGAGATCCAGACCTAAGGCGCCTACCAGGCGTCACCTACATCTAGGCAGCGGAATCGTATGGTCACTATTCGACGATTTTCAGATTCTTCAGTGGGACCCAGCCTGTCGCGTCGGTCATGTTTGTGACCCAGGCCCAGCCGCTTTCAACGCTCTCTATCCTTACAATCTCGCCCTCCATCACTGTAACTTCACGTGCCACGTAGTTCTGCCGTGCGACCGCAGTCTCACCGTCTATCTTGATACTCTTCTCCGGGACCCAGCCGCGCTTCCCGCTCTGGCTTTCACAGAGCACCCATCCCGGCCATTCTTCGTCTCTTCTCTTCACGATCTTCAGCGCCTCGCCAGAATCCATTGTCAAGGGATCAGGATACTGCGGGTCGTGGCCGGTAACGACCAGCGCCATCGTTCCGGGATCGATCTGTTGCAAGGGAACCCATGAAGATGAGTGGTCCCTGCGCTCTTAAACTCAGATGCCCCCAATCCTTAACGATGAGCTCTATCTTTCGGATAAATTAGGAAAACCGAGGGTGTTTCGGGAAAGCATAGTTCGCTGGGTGTTACTGCGGAATCTCCGACTGCCTCGTGACTCTATGCACTTCTATAGTTTCGGAGATAGAGACGGCAGTGTCTGCAGGGTCAGCTCCATCTCGGCCTTGGTCAACTTCGGCACTAGATTGTCAACGGCCTTTAGGTATTCTCGGCCTGCATAGTTCCATCCCGAGTCATCACTGTAGTCTTTGTATGCGAAGGTCTGTGCCTGTATGGTCATAGGGTCGATCACAAGATAGGAGTAGCTTGTGAGGACTCCTTTTGATACGAGGAGGGACAGGAAGGTGTGGAGGTTGCTTACCTCGTTGCGTGGAAGATAGAGCCGTGTAGTTATTGAGTTCAGCCCAGTTATTGGAGAATAGCTCTGAACGATCGGAAGAGTCTCAAGAACGTTTTCAGCTCCTCTCATGAAACTCTCATTCTTGAAATCGAAACGCACCTCTGATAGCTCAGAAACTTGCGGCGCATACGGGAGAAGGTCAATCACCCATTCCTGAATCAATCCTCTCTCAACGAGCCGGTCAAAACGGTATTTCGCTGCGGGCAAGGTGAGAGACAATAACTTCGACAGATCGGCTAGCGTCGTCCGTGCGTTCTTGACCAGCTCTTTGAGGATGATCAGATCTTTCTTGTCGAAGGAAACAGGCTGAGAAGACTGTTTGCTAGATTCAGGCTTGGCTCTACTCGTGACAAAAGAATCCAACCATCCCTTCCAATCGAACTTCCAAGTTCGGTCTTTGGGCTTGTAATAGTCAAAATTCGTCAGCGGGAACTTCGTGTCGCCAACCCAGAAGACGCGGTAGTTCTTGAGTAGTCCACGCTCCAACAATTGGTCGAGATACAACTCAAATTCTTGGCGGCTTGCGGTAGGTATACCATGAAGCGAGTAGTAGCCATTACAGTCCCCAATGCAGCGGGCAATTCTCAACCAGAATCCTGGGATTTTCAGGGCTTCTCTCGTGAAGATCTCCTTTCCCGGATGGGGAGTTGCTAGAACTACAGCCCTGCTTAACCCGATTTTCGGACAGTTAGGTTGAATCCACGTCTTCAGAACTCCTTGGCCTTCGAGCTTTGTCACTCTATTGTATACGGTTGTGTAGGGTAGCTTCGCTTTCCGAGCGATCCCTAGCAGGTTTCTGGGGCCATGCTGCTTCATGGTCCTGAGGATCGCAATGTTTTCTTCGTCTAGAAGAGATACTATTCTGTGTATGCTGTCAAAGAATTCATCAGCAGTGATCGTGCTCAAGGAAGCCGGAAAAAGGGGGATTTTCTATCCATTTTAAGCTTCTTTCAAGCCCTATCCGGGAGGTGCTTTAGGATTTGGTGGGCCGGGATCGCCGTCTAGAACCTTCAGGGTCGTTCACCTCTACGCTAGGAGGTTTGGTGCTTAGATAATGCGGACTCAAGCCTATCGCTAAGAACAAAGTGAGAGACGAAAGCGAGGTCTCTTAACGATGCTCAAGATGAGATACGCCGTCTGCATTCTTATTGTTTGCGGATGGTGGTCGCCCGGATAGGGGATAACTATAAAACCGTTCGTAGCTATCTTTGGAAGTCTTGAGCTACCATGGGAAAAGTAATGATCTCTCTATCAGACGAGGCGGAGGAGCTGGTAAGAGACGAGGTGGGCAAGCTGTACTTTGGAAGGACTGGAGGATTCAGCATCTTCTTCGAACATCTCATCAGACAGTACTTCAACGGGCACATGAAAGAGAAAAAGTCAAAGTAGTCTGGAATCGGACATAATCAGCATCGAATCGTAGGCTGGGTTAACGGCGTAGGGACTAGTCTGATGTCCCCAGCGGAGCGGTTGAATGGTTTATTTGTAAACCGAGTTTCCTCATCTTAGGGGCGGTGGTCCAGACCACGCTTCGGTGGGGACAGCTTGGTCTAAGATGCCATCCGGGCATAGAAAATACCGGTCTCGGGCACCGGTGATCGTGGGTTCAAATCCCACCCGCCCCACCATCGAAGAACCTTTATCGAAACGTCAGATCATCCATGACAAGTTGTCAAAGAGAAAACTGGTCGTACTCACCTTCGTCACACTTGACGGAGTAATGCAGGCACCCGGCGGGCCAGAAGAAGATACCATTGGCGGGTTCAAACATGGTGGATGGTCCGTTGGCTACTGGGATGATTCGCTAGCTAGTGAGATGAATGAACAAATGTCGAGGCCGTACGATATATTGCTTGGCCGGAAAACCTACGAGATATTCGCTGCTCACTGGCCAGCCGTGAAGGACCCGTTTGCGGAGAGAATCAACAACGCGAGGAAATATGTCGCGTCCAAGACTTTGAAGAAAGCGGACTGGACAAATTCTACTCTTCTCAAGAAGGATGTTGTTCAGGAGATCAAAGATCTCAAAGACCGAGACGGTCCCGAAATCCAAGTGCATGGAAGTGGTAACCTTATCCAGACGCTTCTCAAAAACGACTTGGTCGACGAGTTTCGTCTGAAAATATACCCGGTGGTCCTCGGCAAAGGCAAGAAGCTTTTCGCCGAAGGAACCTTTCCTGCGGGCTTCAAACTAGCTTACCATAAGATTACTCCAAGCGGAGTAGTCGTTGCGAACTATGAAAGGGCGGGGAATGTCAAAACTGGTTCCTTTGCGTCAGAAACTCAAACAGAAAGGGTAGGGTCAGGACGCACGAGGACTACAGAGAAGAACCCTGTAGAACGATAATTTCGGCGAACGATTTGATGTGGAAAAGTCTGGTACTAGTTTTCTTTTCATTCACGGCCGGTCCAGGAGTTTCCTTTGCTCTTTTCGGATTCACACCGGCCTGTCAAGTCCTCTGGACCTATGAGAATCAAGGTCATGTGAGTTCGCTGGCGATGTCAAACGATGGAAGATACATCGCAATGGTGAAACAGCCAAACTTTTTTGGAGATACCACTCTCTCTATGTTCAGTAACAACAGCAGCGACCCCCTCTGGAACTACACTCTCTCTCCCAATGGAACCGTATGGGAGTTCACGTCAATTTCGGACGATGGAGGGTATCTCACAGTCAGCGGCGACTACACACCTGGATTACGGGGTGCTGGACTTTTCAGATCCTTCAGCAATAAGCCTGTGTGGACACTTGGAAACAATTCGTTCGGATATCCACCTCCTTGGTTCGATGCTCGAGTTTCAGGCAACGGCCAATACACAGTCCTTCGAAGCCAAACCGAAAACTTAGCCCCCCAGAGTTCTCTCACTCTGCGCCGAAATCCAACTATGACACTCCTATGGTACTTCAACACCAGCTACTACAACGCACTTCGCTCTCCCATTCCCTTGTCAATCTCCCACGAGGGGGCATATGTCGTAGCGGTAGACCCATCCGGTGACTACCTTGGGTATATGCCGAGACTTTCGGTCTTCTCCCAACACGACAACCGGACCCTTTGGACAAGCAAAGCTTACTGGGTTAGCGCTGCTATTAGCGGGAACGGAGATCGCATAGTCGCCCGGACAAATACGACGATCAGTGTTTTCGGACTGAGCAGCAATCAGACCCTCTTGACGATTACCTCTCCGTGGGAACCGTTTAGTGTTTCACAAGATGGCTCAACCTTGGCTTTTCTCTCCGGACTCGCGACATTGCAAGTCTACGATCTAACT
>VBBB01000004.1:4788-5210 GCA_005882955.1 Candidatus Bathyarchaeota archaeon
GGTATCTGCAGATGGATCAAGAATCGCGCTCTTTAACGGCAGTCACTTGTTCGTCTATGGCCGTTCAGGCAAGTCAATTTGCGAAGCAACAGTACCACCAGGCGAATCTCCTCTAGGCGCATCCGTTGCGATATCTGGAGACGGCCAATGGATTGCATTAGGCGGTGCTTACCTCTCATATGTCAGGGTTTCGTCCACAAGCCCGTCTGCCCAAGAGATACTCTTCTTTGAGTCAGTTGGCGCGGTAGCGATAGTTGCGGGTACAGTTGCTTTTGGGTTATTGATTCGTAGACACAAGCGACGGAACCGGAAGAGTCAAGTTGCGACTGCAAACTAACCAACCTTTCGCTTGTGAGAGGTTTCTTGCCGCAGCCGTTTCAGATACGCGGGACTGCCCTGAACGATGGCAGAGGCGAGCACTT
>VBBB01000005.1:0-441 GCA_005882955.1 Candidatus Bathyarchaeota archaeon
CGCTAGTGTCAGAATCCCGAAGTTGCGCGTCCCGTAGTCAACGAGAGAAAACTCTCCGGCGACAGGTCCACTGCATCACAGCTAGTTTTCCCTAGATAGCTCTCCGATGAGAATGATCATTAAGAGCGTCGAAGAGAAGCGCGTGTTGTATGCGGGGGTTCCCGAGACCATGCACGGGTCCTCGTCCTATCGTGGCGGGATTCAGGTCAAAGGGGCAGGACCGTTCCTCGATAGAACGGGGCTTGACTTAAGATCCGGCTCGCAGAAGAAATCCTGTGGCGTAGGCCTTCGTGAGTTCGAATCCCACCCCCCCGCACCAAGCCAGCTGATTTTCTGAAGTAATCCAAGTGAAAAAGAGACGGATCCGTCGCGATCTCATCCTTATCGAAACTCTAAACAGCCCTGTGCAGTATCGCTCTAGTGATAGAATACGCACACCCC
>VBBB01000005.1:535-1757 GCA_005882955.1 Candidatus Bathyarchaeota archaeon
ACTTCAGCCTAACACCTCGCCCGCAACCTCCGCCATGATCCAGTGCCAAAAGTGCAAAGGCTATAACATACCCGGGGCGAAAACCTGCAGACACTGCGGCACAACCCTAACCTAGACCATGACCATCGCGACCACAAAAGAGACTGTTGCCTATGGGACAGTGAACCGCTACTGCCAGTGATCGTCACGGGTGTATGATCCGACGGATCCGGTGCAGGAGAGAGTGCGCAGTAGGAAACCTCAGTACTGAGGAGGCTACGACCCGCTCGTCGGGATATCATTAGTCCGGCTCTCTTCACTAAAGAGACGCGTTAGATTCCCTTAGCTATATCGAGGTTGACCTCTTTCACCGTCATCCTCGATAAGCTTTTGAGCGCCTTACCGTTCTTATCAAACATTATGAATAGAGCCCCCGGAAGATTCTCGGTCATAACCCTCCTCTCATTGGTCGTATTCATGATCGTGATTCATTACTCACCCACAGTCCACGCGAACCCCGCATCCCCGGTGGTGGGAATATGGAGTGGCACTTACTCATCTTCAGTGATCTCAGATCCATTCCTATCTGTAGGCACGACAGTAACAGTCGACGTTAACGCGAGTAGTGCCCCTGCTTTCAATGGATACGACTTCACCCTCTTCTTTGATCCCAATTATCTGAAACCTGTCTTCGTTGATGTGATTAGAGGAACCGCCTTCCCCAACCCCTTCGTCGGAGTCCGCGACCTCGCAACTCCGGGAAGAGTTAGGCTCGCGGTTGTCAATCTGGGCAGTGCCTTTCCAGGAGGCTCAGCAACCCTAGCGCACATCAGTTTCAATGTCACTGGAACCGGCGTGAGTCCCCTCTCACTTGGGGCAGGGACAACCCATCCGTCCGTCTGGGCCCAGACCTGGACCGAACTGGTACTAGGCACGTCCGTGATTGACGTCACGACGGCAGATGGATACTTCAGTAATCTTCTAGGAAATCCTGGACCAATTGCGAGTTTCACTCTCTCACCCACCCTACCCATCGAGGGTAGCTCGATCATCTTCGACGCGTCCTCAAGCTTCGACCAAGACAACAACAACGGAGTCAACAAAGGACTCAGAGAATACCTATGGGACTTCGGGGATGGGACCTCAGACTTTACAATCTACCCGGCTGTCATTCACAGCTTCAGCCAGATCCTAGGTTTCAACCTGTACGGTAATTTCTCGGTGAGACTAACCGTGGTCGACT
>VBBB01000005.1:1805-6547 GCA_005882955.1 Candidatus Bathyarchaeota archaeon
CACTTGTCGTGCAGACCAATCCTATTCCTAGAACAGTGTCCCCCGGTGTAAGTGTAACCTACGCCATCACAATTATCGACGGAGTAGGGCTCAAAGGTCCAGTGTCCCTGAAAGCCTCAGTGGTGCCTTCGCTCCAAAACGGCCCAACAGCCTCTATGCCAGCGAAGGTAAACCTTCACGGCCCCGGTTCGATGACGGTGACCGTCAACCTCCAGACGACGACAAACACTCCCCCAGGAAACTACGCAGTTGTCATAACTGGCTCAAGATTACAGCTGTCGGACTATGCCATCATATTTCTAACCGTGAGCCCAAGCTAGCGAACATCTTAGGGCCCTGTGGCCTTGTGCCCGCGATGATTGATCTCCACGTTGGGCTGGTAGCTCGCTCATCGGGATCACGCGAAAATCTAGGACGATGGGCTTTGCACGGGTCTTGCCACGGGGCTGGGGGAAGATAGTCCTAGCAACCCGCCTAACAAGGAGACAATTGCTCCAACAACGATGTAAAGGGACTGGGGAACTGTAGGGGAGAGGGAGCTGAGAAGAACAACGTCAACAAAGGACAAGGCTACAATGACGGTGCCCCAAGTCACGCGCTGTTCAGGCCTCTCATGAAGAAGTGCCCCCGTGAAGACAATGATTACTCCTAGGGCGAAGGAGTTCTGGAAGAAGGCGGATGCGATGAAAAATGACTGAGTGTAAGGGAACAGGCTAGAGGAGAACATTACCGTCATACTTCCTCCCAAAACCACGACTAGAAAAGCAGACGTGGGTTTCTTAATGATGCCAGATTGGATTTTCTCGGAGGAAGTCAACGTCTACACCTCTGCACGAGAGGATCCGAGCGCAAACAGCCCATGTGCCTTAAAGCGATCCGTCTAGGACTGCTCGGTCAACCGAAGTCCAGCTTGAGTGAGCGGGTAATAGGCCAACTGGCTATTGTAGATTGGATCCGGTGGAATGTTGTTCGTTGCGGTCGTGACAGCCGTGTCGAGAGTCCGTCCCGCTACTAGCGACTTCAGGAGCGAGACAATGGCCAAGTCCGTCCTCCAAGCGTAGATGACCTGTTCCCAGCTGACGTAGACTGCGGCTCCCTTTGCGACAAAGGCAGTCGCCATTTCAGAGTTTGCGAGACCAGTACATCCCATCATCAGAATAATCGTACTGGAAAAAGCTCCTTGCATTGCTACTCGGACAAATTCTGGAGTTATGGCGAAGTAGTCGGCGACAGAAGTGCTGACTATTGCTCTAGCCAGTTGACCTGTGAGCTGTTCGAGCCTGTATTCTCCGGCTGAGTAGGGCTCCGACGTCAATATTGAGACTGGGTCTCCGGTTCCGCCGGTCGAATGGTCTCGAAAGATTACCAAACCATAGCCCATCAGAGGCAGGTGCGCCAGAAGAGCGACCGTCACCTGATTCGGTCCATAGTAGTCAACTTTGAATCCCGCTGCAACAAGTTGGGCGGCAGCATCATTCACAAAAACAGGATTCGGGATTGTTCCCGACAACTCATCAATTATGGCCGCCCTTGCAGGCCGGACTTGCTGATTGGCGATTGGTCTTATGAACGGTCCTTCTATTACGTAGAAAAGTGTGCCGAAGACGAGGACCAGGCAGACTAGGGCGTACACCCGTCTACCGGGTGGAGCATGTTCAAGTTTCATACTGTCCATTAGCCAGAAGTGCATAGATCCGATTCTGACGGAATATAAGAAAGGCGCGGTTTGGGGAGAGTATTCGAGATCGTCCTAGAGCCGCGTCCCGAACCTGCGCCTGACGGCCACTGCGGAGATTGCTATTCCGGCCAGCCCAGCAACAATGAGGCTGAGAAGCGGCATCGAGAGGCTCAGACTGTTCACTGGAACGCTTTGAGCCCCAACAGTGCCTCCTACTACTACGACCTGTACCGTGGTTGAGTCCGAGACGGAGCCCTTGGTTCCTGTCACGGTAACGGTATAGTCTCCGTTTGGAGTCAGAGTTGTTGTTGAGACTGTCAGTACAGATGATCCTGAGCCGCCTGGGCTCACCGAAGCAGAGGTTGGGCTAAGCGTTGCAACTGGCCCATTGGAGAGCAAGGGGAAAACGGTCGCCGTTAGAGCCACTGTGCCGGAGAATCCGTTGACACTTGTCACTGCGACGTTCGAAGTTCCAGTGTTGGTCACGGCTATTGTAAGCTGAGTGGGATTGGCGCTGATCACAAAGTCGGCTCTGGCCGCTATAACGCTCTCTGTCACGGCCCGGGCAGAATTGGTCGATAGGAGTGTAGACGACATCAAAACTGATACTGCCAGTACGAGCACTATCAGGCTGATTTTTCCTTTCATAATAATAGTGCGTGACCCTGCTGGGCACTTATAGCGCTTGCCCATGCCGAACCCAAGATTTCCGAATCCAGTTGTCACCCGTACGGAGGCTTCTAACGAACTTCTCTTCCTTCATCGGTAATTTGCAGATCGGAGCGGGAATGATCAAGGAGTCTTCCCTTGCCTCTGGTCTGACAGCCGGGCTAGTTATTCCCCGCGGACTTGATGATGGGCTCAACCGATGCTGGACAATTGTGGACCTTGGGCTCTGAACTCTTGGTGGGTTCCGCGCTACCCAGATCTTCCTTGATTTGGAGAAGGCAGACGAGTGCTCTGTCACAGTCTTCTTCAGTCATGATGTGTAGGCTGTACCTTGCTTCCTCAAAGATTTGGGTGAGTTCGCCGATTGATGGCCCTTTCAAGCCGAACAATCTTCGGATCTGGTCTTCGAGTTCTCGGGCTGTCTGATCTGCTTCAATTGTGATGCCAGTATCTGCAGCCGATTTTATCATCCGTCCATAACAACTCATGATTCTAGTTCGAGGATCTCCAAGATCCTTACTCTCCACATCTCTGATGGCATGCTCTACGCCTTCGAGTCCTCGTTTTCTGTTCGCTATCCCAAACCATCTAAGCTCATCCCTAGACTCGTTCCAGCCGATGATGACACTGCGAACGAGAACCGTTGCGCTGACGGCCGTTAGAACAAGAAATAGAGTATCAAACCAGCCTTCGTGAATCGAATTGGCCAACGTGGTAGCTGCTCCGGCAAGCAATGGGCTGAGGGCGGGCGATTTGCCGGTGGCTCCCTGAATCTGGTAGGTCAGAGTCTGGTTGCCTAGAGAAGAGGTACAGTTGAGTTTCGGCGAGTTCGAACACTTGGTCGAGAGAAAGACGTAGGCGAAGGCGATCGAGTAGAGGAACAATAGTATGCTGATAGTGCGCAGAAGCCTAGGCTTCCTCTTCCTCATCCCTCTGCCTAAATGAGACCCGACGCCTTCCGAGACGTCTCTCCAGAAGTAGATCAATACAACGATCAACACAAGCATTCCACCCAGAGCGATTAGGGGAAGAATGTCGATGGCGTAGAGGAGCCAGTAGGACCCTTGCAGAAGACTTCCTCCCCCAGATTTGCTTCCCGCTAGACTAGCTAGTGCGAATGCCAGGACTAGAAGGGCTGCGAGGGGGAGGAACCATCTATGATTCAGATAATTGCCTTCAATGAGGGCTGGAAGATGAAGAATAAAACGGTTTCGCGAAACTAATGGCTCAAGGAGTTTCCACCTGCAGCTCGATGGAGAAAGTCACGTTCCGATGTGGAAAAGGGCCTCCCATGAAGACACGGTTGGCGAGAACCATCTGAAAACTAACACCGTTGACCGAACTCGCTCCTAGCGAATAGTAAGCATAAGCGAAAATAGAGACAGAGATCACAACCACCAGACCAACCGCAAAATAGACCCTCCGAACCAAACGCAACCTCTTCCGATCTTGCGCAGGAGACGTTCCCACATGTACTGCGTGGACCGCAGTCATCCTATGATAAAACATCTTTCATCGCAAAAGGCCCAGGGGCACTGGCAAAGTGATCTTAATCAGGAACAGCCTAAATGCGAATTAAATGCTTGAGCGCCTCCAGAATGCTTTCATAATATCTTAAATAGCTTTCTCGTTGGGACAGAGACTTCCAAGGCCAAAGATGCCAGATTCTCCAAAGCCCATCCACTTCTCAAGCGTAGCTAGTTTGTCGCAAGCCCGAAAGACCAAATCTTTGCTGGTGTTCTAAACACGAACAGCAGACTGGGAATAAGCTACTCTCTGATCGGCCCAACTTCTCTCCCTTCTCAATACAGTATTACAGTGTTGAGAGCGTTATCAATCGCTCCCTCTTTCACGGTAACGAAATCCAAGAATCTGAAGAGGTTCTGCTTTTCCAGTCTCTCGAAATCCATCCTTGAACGCTTCATGTTGCGTAGGAAGGCTTCTCGGTTTTCTGCGAACGAGACATAGATGCCTGGCTCTTGCTGTCTCGAGGCACCGTGATGGAGAAACTGGGTGCCACGAGTCTCAGGGTATTCGTGGTTCATGGTGAAGAAATGCTTCTTAGTTAAGAGTCTAGATTGAGAATAAGCGTTCGATGCGGGGGTTCCCGAGACCATGCATGGGTCCCGGTCCTATCGTGGCGGGATTCAGGTCAAAGGGGCAGGACCGTTCGCGGGATCGAACGGGGCTTGACTTAAGATCCGGCTCGCAGGAGAAATCCTGTGGCGTAGGCCTTCGTGGGTTCGAATCCCACCCCCCGCACCAGTACACTGCCTTGATTGTCTAGTGAGCTCTGGAAAAAATCAGAGTTTCAGTTTCTCCTGGTAGGCCACGAGATCTAGAAATCCGTGTCCTGATATGTTGAAGGCGATTACCTCCGACTGATTCTTCCGCT
>VBBB01000005.1:6552-10472 GCA_005882955.1 Candidatus Bathyarchaeota archaeon
CATCGTCCATTGCAGCACGGATCGCATAAGCAGACTCTGGGGCGGGTAGGAAGCCTTCGACCTGGACAAAGGTCCTGGCGGCTTCGAAAACGGCATGTTCGTCTGGTGGATATGCGGTTGCTTCGATGTGTCCGAGGTGCTTGAGATAGCTGATGAAGGGTGCGGCTGCATGATATCGTAGACCATCCGCTTTGATGGGAGTCATATCGGATTGATGCCCTAGAGTGTACATCTTCAACAGAGGTGTCTTCTCTGCATGATCTCCAAAGTCGTACCTGTACTCACCCTTGGAAAGGTTGGGCGCGGACGCGGATTGGGCTGCAAGGAATCTGCATTCTCTCTTGCCCCTGACAACCTCTCCCGCGAAGGGCAGAATGAACCCTCCAAAGTTGCTTCCGCCACCCAGACAACCAATCATCACATCGGGCTTCTCGTCGATCATGTCGAACTGTTTCATAGTCTCCAACCCGATAATTGACTGATGAATCAGAACATGATTCAGGACGCTTCCGAGACAGTAGGCATAGCCTGGGTTCTTCTCAGCGTATTCAAGTCCCTCGGAAACAGCGATCCCTAGACTTCCAACGTGGTCAGGATTCTTCTCAAGTATACCTCGCCCGACAGATGTTTCACGGCTCGGAGAAGCGAAGACCTTACCTCCATACAACTGCATCAGCGCACGGCGATCCGGCTTCCAATCGTAGACCGATCGTACCCAGAAAATGATACACTTCAAACCTTGAAGGCTCGCCGCATAGGCAAGCGCAGTCCCCCACTGACCAGCTCCTGTCTCTCCTCGGCCGCATAGTAGGCCTGTGCGAGCGCCGTGTTGACTTTGTGCGAGCCAGTGGGTGAAAGGTCCTCACGTTTGTAGTAGAGCTTCGCAGGCGTACCTAGGAACCGTTCGAGGCGACGCGCCCTATAGAGTGGTCGCGGCCGGCCCGCTTGACGATAGAGGTCCTGTATCGGATTTGGGATTGGAATCCATCTCTCTGTAGAAATCTCCTGCTGGAGACAGTGCTTCAAGAGAACTTTTGAGAGAAATTCTAGTCTAGAAGGACCCTCCTCTGGATCCTTTGGTTTCGGAAACTCGCCCGGCAGATCGGCGAGGACATTGTACCATGAACCGGGGAGATCTTCGGGGTTGAGAATGATCTGGTCTCGTGCTTTCACAAGGGCTTTTTGCAATTAGAAAACGACCGAGATGTTACTATTTCCTTGGTCGAATTAAGGCTTCTCGGTGTTTGTGGTCACCAGTGTTGAGAATGAACAACTTCGCCAGTGGGGCGCCTTCCACGATTGAGTGAGGGAGATGGAACGTGTCTCTCATAATCAGGATACCCGATCGAGATTACACCGACAGGGACGAAGTGTTCAGGAATATCCAGCTCTCGTCTCAGAAGTTCAGGCCGAAAGGCTCCAGCAATGTACGCTGACAATCCTTCGTCAACGGCAGCAAGCAACACTAGGAGAGAAGCGCATCCTGCATCAAAATACCAGTACGGTATTGGCCATTCAATCTCGGTCCCATCCTGCCTGATCTTGTCAGGCTCACGGTACCTGTCATGATAGAGTTTCTCGCTCACGCAGGGAACGACGAGTACTGGTGCATCTCCCCGAAGACGGCTCTGTTCTCGGAGTCTACGAATTCTTTCGGGCTCAGTGACGAGGATGAAGGCTACTCCCTGGCTGTAACCAGCACTTGGATAGTGCTGAGCCAGGTCTAGTATTCGACGAATCTTGGCTTCTGGGACGGGAACAAGTTTGAAGGCCCGGATCATCCGCCTCTTCCGAACCACCCTGGCGAATTCCATGTAATGGCCGTCGGTCGGCCTGTTTGAAAAGAATGCTCTTGAAACAGACCCGTGAGCACGGGTCCAGATTATCTGGACCTATCTTCTTCGCTCCGAACAGGCATTTCTCCCAACGATTTGCCTGCGAAACTCAGCTCTCGACCATGCGCCTTCAACATATGGTCCCTCAGCTGCTCCTCCGACTCTATGAACTGCAGAAACGCTGAATCACAATAGGGACAGGTATACTTCATACGCTGAACATAGAATTAGTCGGAACGGAGGATTAAGTCTTACCCCTCACGACTTGTTCATAACATCTAGTTTGGCTAGACGTTCTCTTGGTTCCCGACTGAGACTTGTTCTCGATTCTGGACCATGATGAGTCCTAGAATTATCAATCCAGCTTCCGCGAACGCGATAAGGACCAGAATTATGGCTGAGAGCGAAACCTTGACAACTGTCGCAGAAATCGCAGCAATAACGACAATCGCGAAGAGAGTTATCCCTCCAAACGATAGGTTTCTAGATGACTTGACAGGATTCCGAGACATTCTCTTGAGCGTACATTGTCGAGGTTCATGATAGAAAAGAGCCGCCTACCGTTCTGCTCGCAAAAAATTCCAATTCCCTTAAATTCGCATGATTAGAATACTACAGTTTCCTACTAGGACATTTTTGGTTCGTTCGTGATTTCGTAGTTTGAGAGCAAGATTTGGAGTCAAACTACTTATTCAATCCAGCCGAACATCCTCCTATGCTGACGGCTCAAAGGAACAGCGCTGACCTACAGCAGGTGCAGAAAGACCAGCGTGGCATTGCTACGGACGTAGAAAAATGGAAAGCAGTGGCTGGAAGAGATGAGGCTAAGGACGGACTCTTCGTCTTCGCCGTCCGCTCCACAGGAATATACTGCAAGCCCTCATGTCCTGCTCGACACCCGAGCCTCGAACAAGTCATTTTCTTCTCCCAGCCTGATGCGGCAGAAAGATCGGGCTTCCGAGCGTGCAAACGTTGCCAGCCACAAGAGGCGAGGCCTTCCGCCAGAGCCCAGCTGATCCAGAAGACCTGCAGGTATATCGAGGCCAACCTCGATGAAAAACTCACTCTCGAGATACTCAGCCGTCAAGCAGGTCTAAGCCCCTTTCATTTCCAGCGGACCTTCAAGAGAATCCTCGGCATTTCTCCCCGTCAATACGTAGAAGCGCGCCGTCTCGAGAAAGTGAAACGTTCTCTGACGAACGGAGAGACGGTGACCAAATCACTCTACAACGCAGGCTTCACTTCCAAGAGCAGACTCTATGAGAAGACCCCTCCTCATTTCGGCGTCAGCCCAGGAATATTTCGACGAGGCGGAGAAGGACTACGCATCCACTACACAATAGTTGATTCACGGATAGGACGTGTTCTTCTCGCGGCGACCCAACGGGGCGCGTGCGCGGTCTGCATGGGAGCCTCAGAAGAAGCGGTCGAGGCAGCGCTCAAAGAGGACTACTATGCTGCTGATCTCCATCGAGACGATGAAGGCATGAAAAAATGGACTGAAGCGCTCCTATCATATTTCGATGGCCAGGAATTTCCGCGAGACCTACCATTAGACGTGCAGGCTACTGCCTTTCAGTGGAGAGTGTGGAAGGAGATCCAGTCGATTCCTTACGGTCAGACCGAAACCTACAGCGACATCGCCGCATCTTTAGGGACACCTCAGGCTACGAGAGCAGTAGCTCGGGCTTGCGCGACCAACCCCGTTGCGATCGTGATCCCGTGCCACAGAGTGGTCGGGAAAGACGGGAGTCTACGCGGCTATGCGTGGGGAGTGGAGAGAAAGAAGACCTTGTTATCGCTAGAGAATAAGGTTCAACGCACATAACCAACGAGTGAGTAGGGGAGGGACGCTCGCCGATGACTCTGGAGACTCGACTCGAGACGAAGATGGAGCACAAATCGCTCAGAGATAGTCGAACCCTCACCAACAGTCTAGTGGTTATCTTGGGCGTGATCTGGGGATTGGCCTTCGTCGCGATAAGGACGGCAGATTTCCAATTAAGCCCAGTGAACTTGACGGTACTGCGCTGGCTCATCGCTTCAGCGGGCTTTCTGATGCTTGCACCTTTCTTCGGAAGACCA
>VBBB01000006.1 GCA_005882955.1 Candidatus Bathyarchaeota archaeon
GATGTTGTCCCCCATTTTCTCTAGTATGTTGATCCGTTCCGTACAGATCTCAATATCATGCAGGCCATTGTGCGAACCATTCATGGTGCCGTTGCCTGAGCTAGAAAGAATCTTCACTAGGAGTTCGAGTGATTCTTCTCCTAGACCAGCTAGCTCTTGGATGCGTAGAAACGCGTCCTTCTCTCCGGGGACGAAGAAGCCTTTGACTCGGTCAAACAGATGGCTCAAACTTTGTCCAATTCCGCTAGAAGCTGATAGGGAGAGTCCAAGTGTTCAGAATCCAATAGAAAAGAGTGCTGTGCCTCTTCGAGGCAGAGGGTCGGACGGTCAGTCCGTCAAAGTATATACCTCTCACGTCTCACCTTCAATTAGTGAGGATTCGTGTCGCAAGCCCAGGTTGACCTTACCAAAGCTGACGCTGTAGAGTTCTCGATGAAGGATGAGCCCTGGGTAAAATACAAACTCGAAGACGGAACTTCATTGTTTGGCCGACTGATCATAACCAAGATTTTCCGCGGCACAGATTACGACCCGACCGGCCAGCCAGTCTACGCATGGTCGTCCCAGAACCTCTTCACAACTATCGCTCCAAAAACACTCAAGAGCACACCGACAAGCCCTCCACCGACAACACTCGACCCTAACAGTGTCAACACGACACACGTCGACTTCGAAAGAGTTGGAGTCGAGAAATGGAACGTATACGAACTCTCCGACGGTAGCGTGCTTAGAGCAAAGCTTGAGATCACGGGTATTCTGCGGACAGACAAGTACGGTCCCGATGGAGAACCACTCTACGTTGTGAACGCGCAGATGATTCCACGAATAAAGGTCCCGGAAAGCCTAATCAAACGGCAGCAGCAACTTCCGAAACAAGAGCGAGATCGCAAAGGAATGTATGGCTAGCTCTGCTGATAACCCAGAATTCTCGATACGAGGCGTGATCGAAGCTTGATATTTGTCACTGCAACATGCGTGAGAGTGAGTCTCTGATGGAATTCTTCAGACACTGTCCCGGTTGTGGACGCAGGTTCCACATCAAGCTAGAGAGCAAGACGAAGGTCGGCATGGACCGTGAGCCAATTCCTAGAATGGAGCTTGGGGTGGGGGAGCTTCGCACTGACTGGCGAACCATACCAATCATAGTCCATGATGAGAGACCGGTGATTCTAGACATCGAACAGTTTCAGTATGTGTACAAATGCAATCATTGTGGGCATGAATGGGCCGAGAAGCATGTCGAAGAACACCGGGAACGCTGACGTGAGTATCAATGTGGCTAGCTAGTCGAGAGCAATGTCGAGGTTCGAATTCTTCAGACACTGTCCCGGTTGTGCGTGCAGATTCCACATCAGGCTAGAGGACAAGAATCTGGTTACTGAACGTAGGGAGTCAATGCCGAGATTTGCGCCTAGAGCTGCGGTTGGTTATAGCGCTAGCAGAGGTTTAGGTGTGTTTACTGCTCCATCTCCTATTGTCACAAATGTTCAGGGAGGGAAAACCGATAATCATTGACGTTGAAGATTTTCAATACGCATACAAGTGCAAAACACTGTGGGCATGAATAGCCGGAGACACATATTGAATAACGCAAGGAAAGGATGAGACCGGCCACGCCACAACACCGAACATAGACCCGCTTGCAGGAGAGCCGCAGCTAGACACAGACGCCCGAGTAATCTGAACTGGCATTCAACGCGGACTGAACCAATCCATGGTCCCGTAAGGCTGTATTTCGAAAACCAGCTCCTTCAGAGTCTGATTAAGAGGATGGCGTTTGCGATCAGCAGATCTATAATTGTCAGCGGGACGGACCTCTTCGCGAGTCTGCTAAAGCTGAGCCTCTTCTTCTCCTTATTGAGAATGTTCAGTGCGACCATGTTGGACGCTGTCCCTATGGACGTAGCCATTCCGCCTATCCCGGTCCCCACAGCCAACGCCCAGGCTAACGGTGCAATTGAGACTCCTGAAATGCTTGACATTGCTCCGATCACGGGGATGAAGACCGTGACCAGCGGTACGTTGTCGACGATCTGGCTGACCAGGGGCTGTGGTCCAGAGCACGAGTGTCACCGCTAAGGCTAGGTTTCCGCCCGACTCCTGAACCATCCAGCCTACTAGCTGAACAAGCAGTCCAGTCTTTGCGAAGCCTGCGACTAGTATGAAGAGGCCTCCGAAGAAGAAGATCTGCCAGTCGATCCTACCTAGAACGTCGCGGACTTCGGTGGAGCGGGACGACTCGTAGACAAGAATCAGAAACGCTGGAAGGAGGGTTGCAAGCGCTGCTGAGACTCCGAGAAAAGTGTGGACAGTCAGGAAAATGACCGCCAGCCCTAGCGACACGAGACTGACCCGTAGGAAGCCGCGGTTCTTGAGCGCTCGACGGATTCGGGAGCTGGAGGGGTCCGCGCTGACCATGTCTCCTCATAGCGTCACGATGCAGAAATCCATGATGATGAGCGGATTCCCGAACCGCAAACAGACGCATCGCGCGTAACTAGATGAGATTGGTGGCAAGATTAAGGCCGCTATAGATACTTCGAGGCGCGGCTAGTTCTTGTCTCTGTAGTTCTCTCGATACCATTCGCATCTATCATTAAGTGGGCAGACCGAACATTTCGGTCCAATAGGTTTGCAGATCAGTTGTCCGAACTTGACGAAAACCTCGTTGAGTGGAAGCCAGTCTTTCCGATCCACAGTCTTGGTTAGCTCCTCTTCTGTCTCTTCCGGAGTCTTTGTCTTGACTACGCCTAGACGGTTGAAGATTCTATGCACATGTGTGTCGACGGGAATCGCGGGCCTTTTGAATCCGTAGACCAACACGCAGTTTGCTGTTTTTCGGCCAACAGAGGGAAGTGTCAGCAACTCTTCCATCTCATCCGGGACTTTGCCTTTGTACTCTTTGAGGATGATCTGAGCGACCCGCTTAACGGTCCTAGCCTTGGTCTTGTAGAAGCCTACGGGCTTGATGAGTCGAGCGATGGTCCTTGGGTCTGCTTGGGCGAGTTGGGTTGGGCGGGGATACTTGGCGAAGAGACGTGATGATGCTAGTGCGGTGACGGGGTCCTTTGTCCGGTGTGATAGTATGGTGGCTATGAGGACGCGGAAGGGGTCGCCGTCCGTCGAGTCGCTGATCTCTTGTAGAGCCGTGGGGTCTTCCTTTCTTGCTTTCTCAATCGCGTGGGCTGCGTCTCGAATTATCCTGTGCAGCTCACGAGGTGAGTGTGCATTGACACTTACTTGCAATTATCTTGCCAGCTTTCGGACGGCTTCTAGATTGCCTGCGTTTCCTCGTCTCTCGTCGATCGGCGTCTCAAGTATTAGCGGCTGGTCCTTGATGGCCTTGTGGTGGAGTATTGCTTTGAAGCCTGTCGTTCCGATGTAACCCAATCCGATGTGTTGGTGCCGGTCGTGGCCCGAGCCCAGTCCGTCTTCGGAATCGTTCAGATGGACGACCTTTAGATTTTCAAAACCGACAATGTCGTCGAACTTTGTAAGGGTCCTGTCGACCGCCTTTTCTACATGGAGGTCGTAACCGGCGGCGTATGCATGACAGGTGTCGAGACAGACAGCAACCCGTTCTTTCTGCTTGACACTGTCAAATATCTCACGGACCTCCTCGAACTTTGAACCCATACTGTTACTCGTGCCCGCCATATTTTCCAGACAGATCTGGAACTCTCCCTTTGCATGCTTGGTAGCTTGGTTGAGGGCGTTGCTGATTCTCTTGAGTCCGATC
>VBBB01000007.1 GCA_005882955.1 Candidatus Bathyarchaeota archaeon
CGCCTCCTAAAGTCAGTTAGAGAAGGAACCATTTCCATCTTTGGAGTCCTCGGAACTTGGGGGAATAGTGCGTTAGTCCATGGCAGCGTTGCTAGGGGAGATGTTGATGAAAAGAGTGACATAGACATTCTGATCCCTACCGGCGTCAGCACTCAACTTGTTGAGGCTCAACTTGCTTCCTCGGGAATTAGTCCTTACTCGCGAGAGATAACACAGGCAACTCCCAAACACTCGCCTAAGGCGCACATATACCTGGACCCCGAACGGACTGCGTCCATCACCATTCCACTGTCAGAGTTCCGCAGACTCGAACTCGAATTCTACAAGTTCGGAGGGACAGCCAACATGGAGGACCTAAGGCGCGGCATCAGAAGGCCAGGGTGCACGAAGAGGCTAACCCTCATTCTGCCCACCGACGATGGACACGTAGAATCTCCGATTGTTGGCAGAGAATCAGAAGTTGCGCGGTTGCTCAGCGTGAGCTCAGACATAGTGAGGGAGCGAATCAGGGTCTTGACCCGAAGAGACACCATTGGAAGAACCGGCGTATTTCTAAAACTGGCCGTTCCTGAAGGAGCGTCTTTTGAAGAGGTGCTCAAGAGCGAGGTGGAATCCAATCCCGCCCTCAGGAGAACTCTGAGAGGGAGACGATGATGATTGAAAAGGTAAACAACGTGGTCATCATTCTTCACATAGTCTAGGATGACTTTTGTCTCGAACCGACCGGGAAATTTTTGCTTGGTGAGCACTGGATAGTTAGATGTTCCATGGAAGAAAGTGACGGTGAGGAGTCTGTGGTTCGACTCCAACTAGTCGTTCTTCTTGGAGCTGGTTCCACCCCCCCACAAAAGGGGCAAGGACTTGGACAGAATTGCAAACTCAAGTTGACCTCAGAGTATGGCTCAGGCGTTGAACATTCTGTTTTGCTACTCCTGCGACATACGGACTAACCATGAGACGCGATAAATGCCTGGGACGACTCATCGGAAGATTCTTGAGATCCGGCAACCGCTCGTTGGCGCAATCTCCCGGATGTTGAGGTTAGCCGTTCCTAAGTCGTAGATGGAACGGACCCTGGGGCTAAGTCCCGAGATTAGTTTCACATCAGTCCAGTGTACCTATAAGCGACGATCAGCCTTCTTGCTGTCATGCTAAACTCAGAAAAGCTTCTGAAAGACTTGAACCTTAGACTCGCGCACTTCGGAGATCCCGACTTGGCAAGCGCAAGATCACTCTTGCCTTACTCGATCCCTTCAATGAACGCGCATCAGCGTTGCCTCGAGATTGCCGCTAAACTAGTCTTCAAGATAGAATAGTGTAGCGGGCGAGAGCTCAGGCTCGCCCTTTCCCTAATCTTTCGGGAGATAGGTTGACGCCAATTCGAACGCCCTTGCCCTCGTAGCCTTGGCATTCACAGTCGGATTGACCGGTACAAACTTCCCATTGCCCATGGTCGTGAAGAAGGACGTGAATTGGGTAGTCTCTTCTTTCCGATTGAGGGGATTCGTTGCCGCACGCGTCGCAACGGATTTCTAAAGTATTCATCGTAAGCTTCCCGTGATGGTGTCCTGGCGAAATTTCCTTGGTTCCAAAGGAACCATAGGTTCTTCCTAAGTTGTGGCCTGTGGCGTTGTAATGCTGCTTCCGGACCCATTCGACGAAAGGTGTCAATCCTTTGAATTTGCCAAAGTCTTCTTCGAATTGTTTGGGGAGCTTCTCTAGGATTGACTGGTTGGTAGTAGACTGGTTCCTGGCCTCTGGGAGTCGAATTTGCTTGGCTCGTTCTGCCAGGATGTAGACTTTCTCGGTCAGCTCCCTAGTTCTCTGGGAGGGACCATTCGTTGCTGCTTCTCTGAGAAGAATATCGACCTGCCTTTCAAGGTCTCTTATCGTCTGCTGGAAGTCAAGGAACTCCTTAGTTCCCATCACCGATGGCATAGGCCTGGAGTAACGACTCGCACAGTTAGAAACATTGTAACCAAGAAGGGATTACTCGAGAACTCCTGAGCAGGATGGGCACGGGCCTCTAGTTTCGTTGGATCACTCTATACCCTTGTCGAGGGTAGAGATTTCAAGTGCTCCCATCGGGCTATCAGCTAGGTTTGATCGCGGTCGCAGGTAGACTCAGATACGACTGACCAAGGGTGCAATGAATAGTTGTCAGGAAATGCAATTTTCAGGGCCGAGAATAAACTTGGGGGCGACATCGTCGCGATGTGGGTCCCGGATCTAGTTTCCTAGGTTCTTGCGAAAGAACTCGGTTATTGTATTGTAGCAGTGGACTCTGTTCTTGAAACGCAACACATCATGCCCCTCATCTTCGTAGACGACATAGTCGACTTTCACGCCTCCGTCGCGGAGGTCTTTCACGAGCTGGGCTGATTCTGGTTCGGGGACTCTGGGATCGTGCTTCCCTTGTAGGATCATGAGGGGAGCTGATAGTTTGTTCATGTAGGTCTTCGGCGATCGTTCCACAAGGAAGTCCTTGTCCTTCACGGGATCACCAAGAGACAGTCGGAAGTAGGTCTGCCAGGTCGGCGGGATACGGGATACCCACGTCGGGAGGTCGTAAGGCCCGAACATGTCAACGGCCGCTTTCCATAGCTCGGGATGTCTCGATGCCAGGGTCAAGGTCATGTATCCTCCGTAGGATCTTCCAACAACACCTCGTCGGTTGGAGTCAATTCTCGAGTCCTTCTCCAGGCGTTTGAGACCCTCAACGTGGTCGAAAACGTCTTTTCCGCCCCAGTCCTTGTCTACCCACTTCATGTAACGCATGCCGTATCCGGTGCTTCCTCTAACGTTGGGAACAAAGACCGCAAACCCGTTGAGAGTCAGGTATTGGATGAGCGGCATCGAGAACCAAGTAAAATCTGGCCGCTCCTGTCCCTGAGGACCCCCATGAACGTACTCAACCAGAGGTCTCGGACCCTTGTACCCGAGTTTGGAAGAAGGCAGGTAGAGCCGAGCAGAAACTCTTAATCCGTCAAACGAAGTGTAGCTAGCATCTTCGCCAGCGGAAAGATACTCATCAGGAATGCCCAGAACCTTCTCGCTGGAAAGACGCTCTGCCGCAACTTTCTCTCCTATCGGGATGTGATAGATCTGGGATGGACTGTTGGCTCTGGTGAACGAGAACACGTACTCCGTTTGCAAAGGTTTCTCGTTCTTGATCTGCCACTCAAGTCCCAAGACTACGCCGTCCGATAGAGGTTGGTTTCCGATGAGTACTCGTTCGACTTCGAAGGTTGGAGGCGTTCCACTGTGAAATCGTCCTTCATAGGCCCATGAAGCGCCATCGATCTTGTATTCCAGGACAAACACGTCGCCCTTCACCCTTCTCACACCGGCCATTTCGCCCACGCCGGAGTGTCGCAATCCCTTGATCGGTACATCGATGGCTTTCGAAGGATCGTCCAGCGAGAGATACGTGAGGCCGCCATTGTCATGAAAAATGGTCGATTCGAAAAATAGTCCCTTATTGTTATCGACAAAACTACACCAGCCTATGCCCGTCAGAGGAACCTGTTTTCCGTCTCGCTGGTCGAGAGGAACTCCATAGAGCAGCTTCCTCGTGGTCATTCCTTCCTGCCAATAGTACAAGACCACATCCCCGGCTGTGTATCCATCCGCCAGAATCACGGTAGAGTGGTCGGAACTCACACCGTTGCATGCGTTGCCATAGATGCTTGTGCCAAGAGATTTGACTTCGCCAGTCTCCAGGTTTACCATGAGACATTCGATGTCCGGGGTCTTACGATTGTCTCGGAAGAAGTAGGCGATGTTTTTCTCTTTGTCGCAGTGGACGCATGCTATCTGCTCGTCCCGATACTTGTTTCCGAAGAGTGGCTCAGGTATGCCTCCGCCAAGGGGGATCAGGTTTGGCTGATAGTGCTCGTCCCCCAACTTGTCAATCATGACCAAGACCTTGCCAAGTTTGGGGAGAACATGGAAGTTGTCGCCAGGCATTATGTGAGGATTCACCAATGCTAGCCCGCCTGGGAGTAGAGGCTCGGGGATGCTTCCACTGCTGGCGATAGAATACAGACTAAGCGTGCCTGCTAGGTCAGATAGAAAATAGATCCGATCGCCCACGATCTGAGGTTCAAGAAGCAACCGGGCTGACAGGAGGGATTCGATAGGGAACTGAGTCTTACTAATAGTCGGCTTCTCAAGCATCTCAGTAACAGTCAAGAGTTAGACCAGAAAAAGGCGAGAAGGTCCCGCCTATCAATCTTTTCGATTCTGAAAGACTAATTCGCCCGGGAATGTTTAAAATGATGGGACCCGCTGGTTTTGGATAACGCTGGGTCCGCTTGAGCAAAGAACAGAAAAAACTGCCGGAGGTCAAGGTGTTCGGCAAATGGGTGTCGGCCGGAATAGAAGCCAACGACCCTGGACTCAAGCGCTACATATCTACAAGACCCATCCTTCTTCCTCACACGAGTGGTCGCCACGAACATGGGCGATTCCGTAAATCAACCATCA
>VBBB01000008.1 GCA_005882955.1 Candidatus Bathyarchaeota archaeon
AACGGCGAATCCGATATGTGCCTTACCGGACAGTACAAGGAGCATGGAATCAAGGGCCTCCACGGCTTCTGTTCGGAATACTCGGTGTCAGACATCAACTTCCTTGTTCCAGTGCCGACAGAATTGTCGGATGTAGCAGTTCTGCTAGAGCCGACGAGTGTTGCTGAGAAGGGTGTCTTCCAGAGCTTCATGATTCAGGAGAGAATGATCTGGAAGCCTCAGAGAGCACTCGTCCTGGGAACAGGCCCCGTAGGCCTCCTCACGGTATTGCTTCTCAGGATTAGAGGGCTCGATGTGACCGCGGTTGCTACAAGGCCGAAGGATAGTCTCAAGGCTCGCATAGTCGAGAAGATTGGAGGGACCTACGTCAACGCCAACGATCAATCAATCACTAGTCTCGGGAAGTTTGACCTGATCCTGGAGGAGACTGGGGTAGCTATGCTGGCCGCGGAAGCGCAAGGCTTACTGAACAACAATGGAGTTCTCTGCCTGCTGGGGATCTATCAGCCCAAACTGGCTACGCAAGATATCGGACACTCCTACGATGATATTGTCCTGGGCAACAAGATAACGTTCGGATCAGTAAACGCGAACAAACGATACTTTGTCAGCGGGATTCAAGATTTCAAAACTATCCAACAGCGATTTCCCGGAGTTCTCAAGTCGCTGTTCACCAAAATGGTCGGGCCGTCTGATTTCTCGAAGGCATACAGTCCCACCAAGGATGACATAAAATCAGTGATAAACTTCCAAACGCTCAACTAAACCGTCTGAAGTATTCTTTTGGATCAAGCGGCACCTTAGCAACCAGGAATATTAGCGAGCAGCGTCAACGAGGCTGTTGTCTATCTCAGATAGAGTCCGCCGACCTGTAAGGGCCATGACGGTCGCCAGGTCTGTCTTGAGGAGAGATAGCAGCTTTGAGACGCCTGTTTCTCCCCCAGCTGCGAGGGCCCAGAAAACAGGACGTCCGAGTCCGACCGCTCTGGCTCCGAGGGCGAGAGCCATTACAATATCGCTGCCTCGCCTGATTCCACCGTCATAGTAAACCTCGACCTCGGACCCGACCTCTTCTACTACTTCTGGAAGAGCATCCAAGGAGGCGGGAGCACGGTCCAACTGGCGCCCGCCGTGATTAGAAACTACAACGCCTTTAGCGCCATGATCAGAAGCCCGTCGAGCATCCTCACGTGTGAGGATTCCTTTCAGCACCAACGGGAGCCGAGTTATTTCGCGAAGACGATCTACGACCTCCCAGGTGTTGGAGGCTTCCTTGCGAATATGAGCGTGATCGCCATCGACGATAGGGTTTCTGAGAGGACGAACAACTTCCCTACCATTTCCCAAGATCGTCGGTGAGGCCAGAGGTGAGCCTGCTTGATTCTCTCTATCGCGATTGCCGGCGACAGGCATATCCACCGTGAGAATTATGGCCCTGTAGCCTGCCTTTTCCGCTCTCTCGGCCAGCCTTTTCGTGACCGAGAACTCTGGTTGTAAATAGAGCTGGAACCATCTGGGACCTGTCGGAGCGGCCTTGGCTATGTCTTCCATTGAGATCGAGGACAGTGTACTGAAGCCAGCGAGGATGTTGGCTTTGCTTGCGCCTCTTGCTGTCGCAGCCTCGGCATCTGGATGCACGAGGCCGTGAGAAGCAGTTGGAGATACGTAGAACGGTGCAGACACCTTAGTTCCCAGCAGAGTCGTGCCAAATTCTAGGTTCTCAACATCAACAAGAACTCTCGGTCGCAGGGTCCTGCGATGGAAGGCTTCGCGGTTCGCCCTCACCGTCCATTCCTCGCCTGCACCGCCTTGGATGTAGGCCCAGGCGGACCTGTCGGTCTTCCTTGAGGCGGCCTCTTCGAGATCGCTTAGTGTAGAGAAGCCGGCTTGCGAGTCGTCTGTCATGATAACGATGGAGGATGTGGCCGGTTCTCTACTTCAATCTGAGCTTATCGCGGCGACTGTGGATGCTATGCTGTTTCTTAACGTCGCGACGTTTTGGGCGACTGAGGCTGATTGGTTGAAGATGCTAGAGCCTGCCACAAGGACAGTAGCGCCAGATCTCACCGCTAGAGGGGCCGTCTTCTGATCGATTCCTCCGTCGACAACGATTGAGGCTTTCAGGTGCCGCTGATCTATTTCTTTCCTTAGTCGCTGAATCTTCTTGAGCTGATCCTCAATGAAACGCTGCCCTGCGAATCCCGGGTGGACCGTCATCACTTGTACACAGTCCGCAACGTCGAGGACCCCTTGAACGGTTGTAACCGGCGTCTCGGGGTTTATCGCGACTCCTGCTTCGACCTCAAGTTTCTTGATTGCCTTGAGAACCGTCGGAAGATCCTTACAGACTTCTTCGTGCACAATGATCCTGTTTGCCCCTGAGTTCGCAAATTCTTCAAGAAAACTGTGGGGATTATCGATCATCAGATGAGCATCCAAGAATAGACCTACTGATTTTCTCAATGCCTTGACGACTCCGGGTCCAAATGTCAGGTTGGGGACGAAGTGTCCGTCCATCACGTCTATCTGGATGCCTTCGACCCCCGCATCTTCTGCTTCTTTCGCCTGCTGGCCGAGACGGGCAAAGTCAGCACTCAAGATCGAGGGCTCGATAGAGATCCGTGGCTTCATGATGAGTGGCTCGTTGAACGGTAGAGAGACTCGAACTCCTGAACAAGTTCTGAATCGCCGAGATATGTTGGCACACGCTGGACGATGCTGCTGGGTTCAGTGTCCAGAATGCTCTGCGTGCCTGTGCTTGCTCGGCCCCCTGCTTTCTCTGTGATGAAGCCGACAGGGTTCGATTCAAACTGCAACCTGTACTTCCCCTCTGGTGCATCTGTCAATTCTGGATAAGCAAAGAAGCCCCCCTTAGTCAGGACCTGGTTATAGTCACCCACAAACGAGCCGCCGTATCGAAGAGACATCTTGCGCTTCTCCAGACTCTCCACAAACCCTCTGACCCTCGGAGTCCATTTCTCCCTTAGACCTCCGATACCATAGACCGTTGGTGGCTTCGGAAGCTGGCGAAGGAGACCATCCGACACGAATCTAGTTCCTTCAGATCCTCTTCCGAGAGCTGCGAACGTCCGAACCCCATCATGGAGTGCAAGCACGAGCTCATGGAACGGTCCATAGAGGAAGTACATGGCAGCGTGAAGATCCCTACCCCTTGCAGGTAGAGGCTTTTCGCGGTAGACTCCAACGATAGTTCCTAGCAGGTTGTTGCTCTTCAGATTCGACGAACCGTCCAAAGGATCAAGAACAATCGAGTACTCCCCGGCCTTTGCCTCCGCGACTTCTTCCATTTCTTCCGAAGCTACTCTCTTGACTAGACCGCTCCTCAATAGCTTCTTGGTGAAGAGATCATTTGACCAGACATCGATCTGCAACTGCTTCTCCCCATACGGATTAA
>VBBB01000142.1 GCA_005882955.1 Candidatus Bathyarchaeota archaeon
CCGATAATTCATTACGTACTATCCCATCTGTCCCGGAACGGTTTCAAAGATCTCATCATAATCCCAGGATACCTGAAAGATCAGATAATGGGATACGTCGGCGACGGGTCCCGCTTCGGAGTCCGAATAACGTATGTTGTTGAGCCGGAAGGGGTCACGTTTGGAACGGCTGGAAGTCTGAAGCTCGCCGCCCATCTATTAGACGAAACTTTCCTAGTTGTCCAGGCGGATGTGGTCAGCGAAATATCGCTAACGGACATGGCGAGGTTCCATTCAGATAGACAAGGCGAAGTCTCTATCGCCCTCACCAACGTGGATGATCCGTCTGCGTACGGAGTCGCTATCGTAGACGAGGAGAATGAGATCGTCAGGTTTGTCGAGAAACCCTCTCCAGGTACTGTGCCAAGCAATCTCGTCAGCACAGGCTTCTACATCCTCGAACCGGAAGTCTTGGACTATGTCGAGAATGAAAAGTGGGACTTCGCGAAAGACCTGTTCCCTTATTTGATGAGATTAGGCAAGCATCTTTTCGGCTACACATCAGACTCATTCTGGGTCGATGTTGGGGAATTGAAAGGGTATCTCAAGGGAGTGAACTGGGTCCTTCGAAATTTCGCTGCGGACCCTCCCAAAGATGCGAGGCTGATCGGAAACCCAAGCGAACCAGTGTTTGCTAGGGGAGACGTCAAGATTGGCCGAGGTTCCCAGATGCTTGGCCCCTCATGGATCGATAACGAGACGTCGCTTGGGGAAAATGTCCAGATTAGACCTGGGACCGTCTTAAAAGAAAATTCAAGGCTGATGTCTGGGACGAGCTTTGAGACCGGAGTCGCGTTCGAGAACACCGTCTTCGGAAGAAACTGCTCCATAAAATCAGCAATAATCGGCGAGAGAGCCGTCATCGGCAACGACGTATCGATTGACAGATCAATAATCGGACAAGGATGCAACATCGGAAACAATGCAAAGATCCTCCCTGGAAGCAAGCTCTGGCCCAATACAAGGGTCGAAGAGGGAGACACGGTCGACGGGATCATTGCAGTCCCTCGGGACAAATCATTCTACTTTGACACAGGACTCGGACAATACTCGGGAATACTTGCAACATCTATCCAAGAATTCCTTGACGCTCTCAAGATAGTCCCGCTAGAATCGCTGGAATATCACATTGGACGGAGGGATATCGAAAAGTGGACGAAGGACGTGCTCGGTTCGATCCAGCTCGCAGATAACATCAGGACAGTTAGAAGATCACAGCTCATAGGAGAGGACTTGAGACTGCAATTGGTCAAGGTCGTCAAAGAGTGGGCGGACAGAGTCTCGTCCCCCGAGCCTCAATCGGACCAAGAGAAACAGATTGACGCGCCCCTAACGACCACCTAGAGCGGACTTGGCCGCAGAGATTATCGGTTGCAAATGCCCGGCGGTATGAGACCCTTACTGAGGTTGAGACTTTGAAGCCAGCCGATCCTTGCCCACGGCGAGGATGAAGATCACGATCCCGATAGCGAACAACTGTAGGCTGATTGCCATTGCCACTACTGGGTTGAATCCTGTCTTCCAGATCTCATAGTTGAGATATGCTGGAAGAATCATCAGCGCCGCGGCGACTATGACGGCGACTCCACGGAGTATCTTTGCAAGATCAGAGTCTCCAACGCGAACAGCACTCATTGCGACGCTACCCGTTACGAACGGTTCAAGCATCCTTCCCATATATGAACGCTTATTCTTTCACAATGACTTTTCGAGCGATCGTCACATATGCAGTGTGGCCGATCATTCGAGACTCGGGTCGTACCTTCCCCGTTTCGGTCTTGAACTCTCGCATCAAGAGCTTAACCGCTTCAAGTACGAGAAATCCGCCCTTCCTCAGCGCTTCAGCAAGTTTCTCTAATTGGTTAACGGTGGGCGTGAAGCCTGCCAGCATCCCTCCTCCTGCCAGAGCTTCCCATGCTGGGCCCACCATCTTCCAAGGATCACCGAGATCGATAACAGCAGCGTCTGCATTCAACTCCAAGAATCCCTCCGATGGGTCCATGTTTCGAAAAGTGACTTGACTTGACAGCCCAGTCTTTTCCACGTTCTTCTTAGCCGACCTCAAGAACTCCTCCCGGTTCTCGTAGGTGTACACCCGGCCATTCGGCGCGACTGCCTGAGCCAACGCACCGGTTAGGGCACCACTACCTGTGCCCACTTCAATCGCAGTATCGCCGTCTTTCAGTCCAAGCTGATAGATCGCATACCCGATATCCTTTGGATACATTATCTGGGTAGGTCTGTTGAACGAGTTCACCAGCTCCAAGAGCCTGGGCTTGAACACCGCAAGTGACTGTCCCAAGCTAGTTTTGACGAAGACCCCGTACTCTAACCCGACAAGATCCTTGAGATCAAGATACCCTCGATGAGTATGGAATCGTCCCTCTCCCGCCCGAGCAATCCAGTTACGGCGAGCGTCCTGATAGAGGAAAACCAGATCGCCCCCCTGAATTGAAGCTGTCAAACTTTGGATTCCTCAGAATGAGTGACGAGTTTAAGTGTTCTACAACGAACACGCGTTATGAGGCGCCCACGGCACCGGACCTGATAGGTCCTGATGGTCGTCTATCCTTTGAGGGCCTTGAAAACTGCTTCAGCCTTGGAGGTACTGACCAGTTTCACCGTAATAGGGCTCTGAGAATCATTGACGCGGATCCGAAGCACCGCAATCCCCACCCTCCACCAAGCCACCACAAGTGACCCGACAAAGACAACGAGTCCCACCAACATTGCTACATCATAAGGAAACACCGGCAACGGCAACATTCTAGTCCCCGGAAACCACCAGACGAGAAAACTAGCGATCGCGCCGAGAACCGCGAAAGTCAAAGGTGGAAGGAGACTCTTGGTGATCAGCTCTAGAGTGTTGATGCTCGCGGTCGGGACGTTCATGAATTTCTCCCCTGTCGCAAACCTCTTCCCAACTAGAAGACGTGTGTCCGTAACATAGACCTGGTAGTTGACCCCTGCGCAATGTGCGAGAACATTTTCCGGGCCAACCAAGCGTTGAAGGTTGGACAAGTCTTCCGGAGAAGTATCCACAATTTTCCGTTTTACCATGCTGTAACCCGAGCCTCCACTCTATCTGACACGTCTCGAATTCTGAAAGATCCAACACACGTGCTGTCTAGATGTGAGAGTCCACGCGAGTTGAACTATGGTTTCAGACGCCTCTCAAACACTCGGCCATTCGGTTTCTCCTCCGCAAAAACCTGGCCTTGAAACCGGGAGACCTGGACGTCTCTGGTGAGCCACGCGTCTGGAGGAAGATCGGCCTTCAAACAACACTGCGAGAGAAACTCCTCACTATCAAATCCTTCGTCGACGGCGACTTGGGGCAACAGCAGCCCGTGACTTCCCATGCCCTCAACCATCAGACCGTCCCTCCCAACCAGAATATTCTCTCTAAAGTCGAGCGGATTCTTTACCCAGATAGGTTCTATAGCCGAGAGGACAGTCGCCTCTAAGACAATCCTGTTCTGCAACTCTTCAAGCCCTACCGGCTGGAACCGGAAATCTGTCGTCGCTGCCTCCACTGCCGCAATCCGAACCTGTTCAAGTAGCGATCGAGTTGGAAAAGGGATCCCAATACACCCCCGCAGATTGCCACCGTTGGCATGATCGAGCAGAGTTACGAAGACTCCTCTCTCTTCTCTCAAGCTAGGACTCGGTTCAGCCGCCCCTTGGGTCTCCTTTCCTGACAGGTGAATTTCAACGGCTACCCGCGCCGTCTTCACCAATAACGCGCCCTCTTCTACACTTAGCATGCCGTGTTCTTCTCTTCTTGTGTCGCTATCGTTCGGGCCTCTTCGAGGGTGTGACGTATCTGTTTCCAGTGGCTTCCCACCCAATACGTCTTCCCACACCGGGCATTGCTACACCTCCAGAATCGATCGTAGAGGTCGAGGCTTTTGGCCGGGACGACGCTTGAGGCTTCTTCCTTAGAAATCTCGTGAAGCTCCCCGCCACATTCAGGGCATCTAGTAGAGGCCATGTCGATATCAAGGGAGATGCCGAGAGTTCTCGCTAACTGTCCCAGTCGGGCTTCCTCAGTATCGCCGAGAACCAGCACCGAATGAATACGCTTTGCGAGAGCTCTATTGTAGAGCTCTTCATCACGCGTCAAGAGGACAGTGTCCGGCGTCTGGGAGTTTCGTAAGAGAATGTTGTCGTCAGCTTTTGAATCATATTCTGTCGCATATCCCAGCATTCTGAGCCAGCGCGCTAGGCCTCCAAGCATTCCGTCGACCACAAACCTCAACCTGAACCACTTCGCAATACGGAGCCAGAGCCTTCTCCGGCGACGATCTCTCCCTCCTTGTAGACGACTTTCCCGCTGACAATGCTAGAATGAACAGCGCCTTGCGTCTTGAACCCGTCAAAGGGCGAAAACTTCGCTTTTGAAAAGAACTTACTCGAATCTATCTTAGATTTCTTCTTCAGATCAACTAGAACAACGTCGCCGTCGGCTCCCTTCTGGAGCTTGGCCTTGGACTTGAGACCGAAAATCCTTGCAGGATTCTCACTGAGAAGTTTCACCAGAAGTGAGAGGGGCATCTGTTGTCTGTTGACAAGTGTCAGCATCAATGGCAACGTCGTTTCCAAGCCTGGGACTCCTGGCGGGCTCTTGCTTGCGGATTGGTCCTTCTCTTTGATGGTGTGTGGGGCGTGATCACTGGCGATGGCGCTAGAGAGGCCGGCAAGTGTGGATTCTAGTAAACTCTGTCTTGTCTCTTCAGATCTCAACGGGGGAACCATCCATCCTCTCCAGCCGATAGTGGATAGGAGCTTCTTGGAGAGGAGGAGATGGTGAGGCGTGACCTCGCTAGTCGATCTCGTAGAGCCACTAATCTTCGTGAGGCTAGAGCGGAGAGTTAGATGGCAGTAGTGGACGCTGCAGCGAGCTTTCTTCTGAATTCTCAATAGTCTCTCGACAGCGCGAGTTTCGAAGATAGGAGACCGAGCATCTGCGGCTTGCTCGAAGCCATCTCCCTGGCTCGTATTTTCCGTACCGACAATATCCTCGGCATGAACGGTTACCGGCGTCCCAACGTGCCTTGCGGCGCGCATCATTTTCTCTATCGCCTGATCATTCTCGACATCGAACGGCGCGATAGGTTTCGGCATGTAGAGCTTGAGCGAGAACGCCCCCGCATGCGCTAAGGCTTCGATTTCATCAGAATCAGATACTGCGGCCGCATGAAAACCAACATTGACGCGGGTCTTCTGAGCAGCAACTTTCTGTTTCTCAATCACACGTCTAGCGGAATTGGTCGGTGGGACCGTGTTCGGCATATCAAGCACCGTCGTGAATCCTCCAGCCGCGGCTGCAGCTGTGCCAGTTGCGAAATCCTCCTTGTAGGCGAGTTCCATGTCCCTCAGATGAACGTGGACATCTATGAGTCCGGGCAGCGCCTTGAGGCCTGAAGCATTGGTCCTCTCGACGCCGTTGTCGATTATCCGGCGAGCTATTCTTTTGATTCGGCCGTTTTCGATTAGAATGGAGCCTCTGGTGAAGGCTCTTCCATTCCAGACGTCGGCGTCTTTGACCAGAAAATTCCGGTCTTCCAAGTCTACTGCGGTATCAGTTCTCGTCTTCGACCGGGCCAAGTTCCTTTGCGCAATCCTGACACAGGAAGACTCCATCTTTCTGCACTAATGCTTCCGACCAAGTCTCACACTCGTCACAATATCCTTGGAGACGGGAAGAGCTGGTTCGTGGGATCCTTCCCAGCCCAGCTTGACTCTTCTCAGACGCGAGATCGATTATTGCCGGAGTGACTTCTAGAATGTCTTTCATAGTCAAGATTCCCATAAGTTTTCCATTCTCTATCACGGCCAATCTTCGAATCTTCCGTTGATTCATCAACCTCGCGGCATCCGTAATAGTCGCTCCCGCCTTGACCGTGACCACTGGCTTCGACATGGCCTCGCCCACAGTCACATTCGAAGGCAAGAGGTTCTTGGCTGCGATTCTCTGAACAATATCCCGTTCAGTAATTATCCCGATAGTCTCTCCCTTCTTGCCTGAGACGAGCACGCATCCGATGTTGTGTTTAGCCATCAGCTTCGCCGCATCGGCCGCGGTGTCTGACTCTTTCGTGGTGATGACGGACCTTGTCATGATGTCTCGTACGATCACAGATTCAGGCTCGGTCTCGTGCACCGACAAGGCAGAATGGTCAGGAGTCTCGGCTTCTATAAAATCTTCATGTGAACTTCGCACCTTTTTTTCGGCAAAACGTTATCAGCATGATTGAAGCCGGGCTTTTTTGAGCCTTGTCGAGCACTGGGTCGAACCTAGCGGTCCAGACAGCGAAGGAAGTGCACATTGGCCGTCTGCCTCCTGCCTCGCTCGTCTACTGGCTACGGCTCGGCTTTGGTGTGTTAGCTGGAGTCATCTACAACCTTGCGGGATTCGGATCCTTGGGAGTAGGACTCGGCACGCTGAGCATGATTACCGTGGGAATAGGAGTCTATTCCGTCTCAGTCTTTCTCGTGAAGAATCTTCTCGGATATGGACCTGAGGTCTTGAAGGGTCCGAACAAGCACGTGACTATTGGAATGGGGTCCTACATTATCTGGATGATCTTTACGACGATTCTGCTGTATACTGTTCTAAATCCGCATCCTTCTTAGCAGGTTTCTTCTTCTCCACGGTCGCCGGAGGAGTCGCTGGACCCTCCTGTTGTGGGCTCTTCATCGAGGAAAGAAGCGTGACGTAATCTTCTAACGCTTTGAAATATCCTCGGTCGTATTCTCCGTGAATCTCGTTGGCTGCAAACTCTCCGAAATCCTTCCGAAGCTGTTTGATCGATTCTTCGCCGCGGCTAGCGAGAACTTTTGGGAGATAGATGTACTTGTCATCATTGCTCCGGTACGTCAACAGCAAACCCTCTAGGGCTTTGAGGTATCCCTTGTACCAGAGGGCGTTCTCCGCTTTCTGTCGGATCGCATCGAGTTCCTTCTCCGCATCGGTCCATGCTCGCGCTTCTACGTTCTGGAAGAACCGGTTGACTGAGTCTCCGGGAATTGAGTTGTTTGATTTTAACGACGACGTTTGACCTCGTCCTCCTCTGATACGTCGAGTATGCCTGTCTCGGTGACCTTGAATATTCTCTCACCCTCAGGAAGGTAGGGGCTGGAGACGAGGCGCGCTATCCTTATTGGACCAGTCGCCGCCCGGCGTAGAAAGACCCGTGTGTGGCTTGTGTGGGCTACTATGTGGCCGCCAACAGCGTCCACTGAGTTGGCGAAGAACTGGTCGGGCTTGGACATGACCTGGTTAGTCACAACCGCCACGGCGTTGAATCCTCTGGCGAGTCGTATTAGCCGGTGCATGTGATTGTTCAACCGTTGCTGCCGCTCTGCCAGCATCTCTCTTCCCAAGTACTCGCTTCTGAAGTGCGATGTTAGCGAGTCGATTATTATCACCCGTATGTTGTTGTCTTTGATTATCTGATCCGCCTTCTCCAAGAGAAGGACTTGGTGATCCGAATTGTACGCCTCCGAATAGATTATCCTCTGAGCAACGTCCGTCGCTTCCAGCCCTGCGGACTTTGCCATTCGGACGATCCATTCGGGACGAAAAGTCTGTTCCGTGTCCAGATACAAGGCCCCCCCATCTAGACCGCCCTTGTCTACTGGAAGCTGAACGTTGACGGCTAGTTGATGGCAGAGGATCGACTTGCCCACTCCATACTCACCATAAACTTCCGTAATCGTCTGTGTTTCCAATCCGCCGCCGATCAGTTCGTCGAAGGATTTGCTGCCGGTCGTGAGCCGCAGCACGTTGGCTTTCATCCTCATCAGCTCGTCGGCTCTGATGAAGGATAGTGAGATGCTGTCTCGCGCTACGCCGATGATCTTGGCGGCCTGTTTCTCGCCGATCCCAGCTGGGACGAGCTCTCTAATCGTGGCCGTTGCTAGGCTCTCGACTGTGTGGAAGCCGAGTTCTTTCAGCTTGTCAGCTGTTGATGGACCTACGCCCGGGAGGTCTTCTACAACTTCGTATTTCCGGGCGGTTTCTTGAGTCACCATGGCTCACTTTGAGAGCTAGACTGTTTTCGCTCTGTGCCGTATTTTAATGTGCGAAAAGATGAGTCGTCTCTGATTTAGCCCGTAGATCGATGCGAAGATAATCCATGTCACCGGTCAATGTACCGCGTTTCATCTTCCACCGGTTACAGCACGCTTATGGTGATTGCGGAGACGGGCATCTTGCGTTGAGGATTATTGGGGGTTGAGGAGGAGGCCCAACCCAAGAAGAGTGGAAGTAGAAGGTACATCGAAACTTTGTTGGGCTGGCATGGAGAAGACTCTGCAGGGAGCAACCTATACCAGACCACACTCCTCACATCCATCCTCGAATACGGGATCATCCTATTTTTCGGCGTCTGGCTAGTCACCGAATACTTCTACAACATCTACGAACAACAATACTTCGGATCCTTTAACCCAGTATTCCTAGTAGTCGTCCTGATGATCGCATCAGCCTACGGTTTCACCCGCCTCATCTCAACCATCCGGACCGTACTGAAACCTCCAAAGAAAACTAGCAAACCCGAGGATGACTACTAGTGGTCAAAATACGAATCGGAACAACCATCTCTATCCTCGTCAACCTATTCCTCACCTTTTGGCTCGTCAACCAGTATCTTAACGATGTCTATTTCCAGAACTACGTTAACACCTCCATCGGACCCTATTCCCCATTCATAGTTCTAACGATAGGCCTAGGGGGAGGATCCGGCTTCGGGTACGTGCTGCTCAAGAGACGGCACCTTGACCAAGGCCTCGTCGGAAGAATTCAGAAATCAAAATCGTTCAAACCAGGATCAATACTCTCAACAGGCACTCCGACCGCCTCGCCCTCGAGACAGATCCTTCCCACAGGCGCTCCACCTTCCACGGGGTCAAAGCATACAGTCTACGCGGTTCCACCATTACCAAAGAGTTCTAGCCCTAGCAGTCCAAGAGCCAGCCCGAGCCTGACATGGTCAACAGCTGCCAAATCCTCGACCGATACGTTCCCGGCCCAGAAACAGGACGTAGCGGGAAAGAGTGCCTCCGCGGTATTACAGACCTTGCGAGCTGAAGCGTCGAGACCTACTTCCTCGCCTTTCCAACCTACCCCCCAGAATCCACCCAGTTCGACAATCCGCCCACCAACCGAGCAGTCGCCTAGACCCGGACCAAGCCCGGCTTGGAATGCCCCTCCGTCGACCATGGACAATCGGAGATCAGAGACAGGGCCTGTCTTCCAGAAACCGGGACTTGACACATCAGCAAGACAAGGCGTCCCCTTCCCCTCCCCCGCAGGTCAGCCTCAAAGTTCACAGTCCTCGGCAGTCCCGTCAAAGTGGGCTCCTCCAGACCGGCCAGGGATCGCGCCGTCTTCCGAGACCTCTGGAGTAAGATCTATCCCGCCACTCCCGACTAAATGGACGCCACCATCAGGATCCACCTATCCACAGGGCTCCCCGCCGCCCCAAGGAATTCCTCGACCTGGCCCCATGCCCATGAGACCCCCGCTACCCCCGACACAGGGTGGACCCCGCCCCTTCGTTACACAAGGTCCGGGAAGACCCGGAGAACAACGACCTATGGCACCACCTGTGGCACCTCCAAGACCATTCGGTGCAGGTCCACCCCGACCCCCACCGGGAATGGGACCCCAACCTGGACAAGGTCAACCCGGACCTCGACCACCTCCTCCTCTTGGAGGACCAATGCCAATGCCTCAGCCTTGGAAGCCACCTACCCAGACCCCAGACAAAGAATCACCCGACTCCTCAGAGAAACCCCAATCATTCGGTGACCTGTCCTCGACAAAACCGGGGGCCGAAGCGAAGAACCCTCCAGCAGCGACTGGGGGCGGAGGAGAGATGGATTGGGACACCGCCTTAGATACGATATTGAAGACTTTGCGGAAAGATCGAGGAGTCGGAGAGGCAAAATAGGGACTTTGACCCATTCAAGCCAGTTACAGCAAGTCTTAGGCTCTTACCAAGCAGAGTTCCACTTGTTGCTCCCGAGAAGGAGAGAAGGATAGTTTGAGAAGACTCCTTATCAAGCTCGTTGCTATAGAGACCGCGTTCGTAGGCTGGCTCTCATACTGGTTGTTCCTAGTCTACGCCAATAACCCCTCTGTCGCAGACCAATTGGCCGGCAGTCTGCAGAGATTCCCACAGCTATCGTTCAGTACCATCGACATTGCTGTTATGGTCATAATCGCGACACTCGCCATCACCCTAGCCTTCAAGTTCCAGAGAGGACTGCGCCCAGGTATTCGACTAGAAAGAGCATTGCAGATGCTAGAGAATCTGATGAAACGCAACCTCGTACTTGAGGCCCAGGTCGCTGAGCTGAAAATCGAAAAAGTTCACCCAGCGCCCGTGATTGCAACAACTCCAACCGTTGCTCCCAGTCAGACCGAACCCCGTCCAGGATCATGGGAGAAAGCGTTTCGAACACCGCTAGAGGCTGGCCCGCCAATGAGCGCAAGATCCACGGGAGCAAACCGCGACGATGTTCCCTTCGGTCGCGAGACAGGAGTTCCTCCACCGAGGATCGAAGCCCTGCCAACAAGCACGCCCGCTCTCATGAAACCAATCATGATAACTGAGAAAGGAGCTGAAAGGCCACCGCCACAGACAGTCATTTCCGAGAGAGCATTCGACAGACCAACTATGCCTGCACCACCGAATCAAGGCGGTTCCAGCTGGGAAGACAGCCCCAAATTCATAGGAGAATCCCGGAGAATCCTCACGCCTTCATCTCCCACTAGAAAGGTGCCATCAGTCTCCGACTCCGGGGGACTGAGACAGCCCTACATCCCAGCACCTGCGCCGAAAATAGTCCCTCCAAGCGTTATCATCGGGCCAATGACCAACCCCTTGGTCCCCAAGGCTCTCCCCAGACCACCTCGCCCGACCAATTTTCCCAGGAATCCAGTGCCTAGCGCAAGTCCCCGATCAGGCTCTGAAGCAACTAAACCGCGCCTAGATCTTTCAATCCGTCCAAGTCTAGCTAAACCATCAACTCCTGAGGATACTTCAACAACCCAAGAGAATTCTGAGAAGAGTCAATTCAAATCGGATGATAAGAGCTCAGACGGGACAGACAGTAAGGACGGTGTCAAGTCTTCCGAAGCTTCGAAGAAGAAGTTTCCATCGGAAGAAGACTGAGAGAACGTAACAGATTGCGCCCGAGTTTTTCCCATCGAACGATCACGACTTCTCCGAAGGAGCATCTCCGAGCCACCCCTTCAGCGCCTTCTGGTCGGACTTCATACGCTTCTGCAACGTTTCCAAGCTCTTCTGCAGCGTCAGCGGCTTGAACTCGATCTTCATCTTCTCCATCGTCGGCAGAACGCCCTTAGCGAGAGACGGTGCGACTATGATAGGTCGAACCTTCTTGCCCTCTGCTGGTGAAAGGTACTTCAGATATTCGACGAGCTGCTTAACTGCAGCAGCTCCAGCGGGGTCCTTCTTGATCTCGATGACCACCGTGTTTCCCTGAGAATCGACTCCGTAAACGTCGACGAATCCGGGAGCAACTTTTTTCTCGAAATCTATCACTCGAAGCCCTTGCTCGATCAGATCCGGCTCGGCGAGAATGGCCTTCTGCATTTCCTCCTCACTTGAGTGGAGGATGAACTCGGCCTCGTCCTTCAAATTGAACGTGCTGAGAA
>VBBB01000009.1 GCA_005882955.1 Candidatus Bathyarchaeota archaeon
CACACGACGACAAGTCTCACGCCCAGCCAGATCCACAGCCTGGGCAAACGGGAACTCGCACGCATCGGCAAAGAGATTGACGTGATCCTGAGAAAGGTTCAGTTCAAGGGCAGCCTTCAGCAATACAATGATACACTTCGGAAGGACAAGTCGAATTTCTACACAACGGGCCAAGACCTTCTCGACGGATTCAAGCAAATCCTTCGCAAAATGGACGCCAGACTTGCCGAGTTTTTCGGCCGGCTTCCCCAGGCTAAGTATGATTTCAGGGAAATCGAGGAATGGAGGGCGGACGCTGCTCCTGCTGCCTACTACTATGCACCCCCAGAAGACCGTTCCCGACCCGGATACTTCTACGTCAACACGTACAAGCCTGAGACCCGGCCGAAGTACATGATGGAGGCTCTCGCATACCACGAAGCAGTTCCTGGCCACCACCTCCAGATCGCAATCCAGCAAGAACTTACGAATCTTCCCAAGTTCCGACGCCACGGTGGCTACACTGCTTTCGTCGAAGGTTGGGCTCTCTACGCAGCGTGGCTTAGCAAGGAGATGGGCTTCTACAAAGACCTCCTTGCTGACTACGGACGGCTCACGGCAGAAGCCTGGCGAGCATCACGTTTGGTAGTGGATACGGGCCTTCACAGTCTAAAATGGACGCGAGACCAGGCAATCAGGTTCCTCGAGAACAACACAGCCAGCTCCGAGCAAGACATTGTCTCTGAAGTTGACCGGTACATCGCTTGGCCGGGACAGGCGCTCGCCTACAAGATGGGCGAGCTGAAGATAAGGGAACTCCGAGCCAAAGCCGAGAGGAGACTGAAACGGCGCTTTGATATTCGGAAATTCCATGATGAACTTTTGAACGATGGAGCTCTGCCTTTGGACACTCTCCAAGCAAAGATGGGCCGCTGGATAACAAAGACGACCAGCAAGGAATCCTGACGGGTCCCTTGAAGCGAGGAACTTAAGAGAGCGAGACACAATTCATAAGGTACCATCGACGAACGAAGTGAGATGCCATGTCTGCCGAGGATCCTGAACTCCAGGGCATAAAGGAGAAAAAGTTAGTAGAGATGATGCGCAGGACCCGGGCCCAGCTTCAGGCAGCAGAGAAATATGATGGCAAGCCGATAATCCTGTCAGACTCTACATTCTCATCAGAGATCTCAAAATATCCCCTGATGGTTGTGGACTTTTGGGCCGCGTGGTGCGGTCCCTGTAGAATGGTCGCCCCGATTGTTGAACAGCTCGCTAAGGAATACTCTGGCCGCGTAGCATTCGGCAAGCTGAACGTCGATGAGAACCCTCTGACCTCTGGCGAATTCCAGGTCCAGAGCATCCCGACGCTCCTCATCTTCCGTGATGGACAGCCGATCGATGGGATTATTGGGGCGGTGCCGAAGTATCAGATCGAGTCAAAGCTCAAAGCCCAACTCGGCAATTAGCTGAGCTTAGTAGGTCGCGTCTCGCAAATCTCTGAAGAACAGCAATATTTGCGTTTCCGGATAATATCGTGTTTTTGAAATTATCGAAGAGTGATGCAATACATAATCGAATCAAACATGCTCATAACGTTGCGAGTTCCCTACGAACAAAGAACAACACTCTGTCTCAAGGAGACCTAGGTGCGCAGTGTTCAGATTCCGAAGTTAAGTAGTCGACAAGCCTGAGCAGGACGGCGATGAAATGACAACCAAAGCGACGTTGCGGTCGATTGCGCGGCTGCTTCTCGTTATTGGCGGAATAATACTAATTCTTGAAGCTGTCCTCCAGTTAAGCGGGGACATCAGAAATCTCCTGAATCTAGCGCCCCGGATCCCATCTCTAGGCTTCTTCACGAGTTCAATCGTAAGCATCCTTGTCGGGGTTCTGGCTCTGGTGGGAGCTGGAAGGGTCTCTAGTCCCGCATGGGGCATCATTCTACTGGTCCTAGGGTTTCTCTTAATCGGAAGCCTTGGCGGGATACTGGTCTTCGTCGGCGCTCTAATCGCCCTAGTCGCGACATTCGTCAAATTATAGACTCGAAAAACCGCCCATGGGAAAACTCGGAGGCTCCTGAAAAGCGTATCAATAACCTGGTTGCACGAGCCAGCCTACTTCATTTGAGGATTTTGAAATGGACTTTAGAACTCTAGGAAAGAACGGTCCGAAAGTCTCCCGAATCGGCATAGGTGTCTGGCAAGCTAGCGACTTGTGGAAGGGTGATGATGAGCAGATCGTCCGAGCCATATCTAGAAGCCACGAACTCGGCGTGAACCTCGTCGACACTGCCGAGGCTTACGGTAACGGACACAGTGAACAGGTCGTGGGACGAGCCCTGAGAGACATCGGCAGAGACGAATTCGTAGTAGCCACCAAGGTCCACGGGGCCAATCTCAGATACGATGAGCTTCAGAGAGCCGCCGCGGCTAGCATGAAACGGCTCGGGGTCAACGAGATAGACCTCTACCAAGTACACTGGCCTGATCCTTGGGAGCAGGTCCCTCTCAAGGAGACAATGAAGGCGCTTGAGAAACTCTACACTGAGGGAAAGATTCGAGCGATTGGTGTCAGCAACTTTGCTGTCCGAGACCTTGAAGAGGCTAGGTCCCACCTGTCCCGGGCGGACATAGTCTCCAACCAGGTCAGATACAACTTCCTACAACGAGAAATCGAGGAAGAGGTCCTCCCCTACTGCAGGAAGAACAACATCACAATTCTAGCCTATAGTCCGCTCGCTCAAGGAGCGCTAACGGGGAAGTACAGTCGAGGGCATGTTCCAAACGGCGACATCAGAGACGAGAACAAACTCTTCGCACCGAAGAACATCGAACAGATAGAGAAGGTCAACGCTGTCCTTGGAAGCATCGCTAGACGGCACGGATGCTCTGTCTCCCAAGTAGCACTTAGCTGGCTCCTAGCCAACCAGATGGTTGTCCCAATCCCAGGCGCGAAGAACGAAGCTCAAGCCGAGGAGAACGTTGGCTCGACCAAGCATCTGCTAACCAACGCGGAACTCACCGAGCTGGATACAGCCTACGAGCTGGTAGACATTGATTATCTCCCAACGGTCCCGGATGTGCCGATCGAACTGGTGACCTGAGTCCATCCGAAAAGGTAGCCATGTCTAAATACTTCAAAAGGAGATTGGCAACAGCAATGTTAGACGTTCTGCCGAGAAGGGCGAGCCTCCTTTGAAAACGGTCTCTTTACAACAGAATCGTAAACATAGAGTCAGCCGAGCGAAGCTAAAGCAACCTTACGCGAAAAAAGAAACGGGGAACTCCAGCATCCTTGCGCCTGGCAAGAAGGCCCCGAACTTCTCTCTCAACAGCACTCCAGACCAGAAAGTATCGCTCAAAGATTTCCGCGGCCAACCGGTGATTCTTGCCTTCTATCCTGCAGACTGGAGCCCTGTATGTACGGACCAGCTGTCTCTGTACGCGATGGTGATGCCGGAATTCAAGAAATTCAACGCAGAACTCCTCGCCATTTCTGTTGACAACATCTGGTCACATCTCGCGTTCGCCAAAGACCGCAAACTCAACTTTCCTGTACTTGCAGATTTCGAACCAAAGGGAGACATATCCAGAAAGTATGGCGCGTTCAAGGAGAAAATCGGGGAATCTGCACGTGCGCTGTTCGTGATAGATGAAGAAGGTATAGTCCGATGGAGCCATCTATCACCTGACGGCGTCAACCCCGGAGCAGAAGGCATCCTGTCCGCTCTCGATCAACTGAACAAGCCTAAGTAGTGAAAAAGAGGTTATCGAAAGCAATGGCCACCACGACAACAACCAGGCACAGCCGAAAAACGAGCAAGACCCTACTAGAGTCAACAGGCAAAGAGCTCGAGACTTACGAGGCTCCCAGACTTGTGATTCCAGTCGACCCCAGTCGGGACCATATCCAGGGAGACCCGAAGGCCCTGCTCACCCTGGTGGAGTATGGAGATTATCAATGTCCATTCTGCGGCGCCGCTTATCCAGAAGTGAAGAAGGTCCAGAAAGACCTCGGATCAAAACTACGATTCGTATTCCGTAACTTTCCCTTAACCAATGCTCACGAGTTTGCCCAAGTCGCGGCTGAGACGGCTGAAGCTGCCAATGCTCAGGGAAAATTCTGGGAAATGCACGATTTTCTCTATGAGCACCAACGGACTCTGGGAGATAGTAGTGTAGCCCTCGGATATGCGAAGAAGCAGGGTCTTGACACGCAGAGATTTGAGCGCGAAATATCACAGCATGTGTATGAGAAGAGAATCAAAGATGATTTCATGGGGGGAGTACGGAGTGGGGTCAACGGGACCCCGACATTCTACGTGAACGGTGTAAGACATGACGGTCCCGCCGAGGCCGAAGCGATAATCGAATCGCTCAAGGCGAAGCACTGAACTGGCAATTAGGCTCC
>VBBB01000143.1 GCA_005882955.1 Candidatus Bathyarchaeota archaeon
CTCCGGACATCTACCGGATCCGGTTTCTTAGTAAGTGAGCGTATTCTGATTCTCAAACCATCATGATCCAGAGGCGCTTGAATCAGTCGGAGTGGTCTCCAAGTCGACTGGTCTGTAGCGTCCCAATGTTTGTCGATGAGATTCTCGGTAAGCGTAATTGTGCGATCGAACCGGCCCCTGTGGACTTGAAGCTCCAAATCCTTACCGACGGTCAGCCAAGCGAGACTGCCCATGCCGTACGATTCTCGTATCGGACGCTTGTACTTGGGCGAGAAACCCTCGTCAGTCAACTTCCCCTTGGTGAGGAATTCTCGCAGCCCCGTGAGGTCCATGCCGTTCCCCCATTCCTCATACTCGATGGTAGACCCATTCTCAGGAATCCTGATCTCAACCTTGGTCGCTTCGCCCCACATCCACGAATTGACTACGAGTTCTACGAAGAATTGCGCCGCGTCGGTGTACTGGCGCCCCAAGGTCTTGATGATGCTCTTGTGCGTGGAGACTCGTAACTCATCATCTACCATAGAATGGACCGTTCTAGTTGGATGAGCGTGTCTCCTAGTAGCCAACGCTGGAATCTCTTGTCGCATGGAATCTCGGCCGGATAATGGAGTGATGTAACCCCTCTCAACAAAGCATGGGAATCAATAGAACCTGAGTGGCTTAGCGTCAAGACTCTGTTACGATGCTTTAGAGTCGTAGCCTCGACTCAAACCCACAAATCATCGCATTCTATTTTGACGCCAGCCTGAGTGACCAGCTCACTCATCTCTTTGTACAGTCTCTCCGAGGAAGCGACAACTTCTTCCCGAGTAGTCGGGACGAACCCTGACATCTTCTCGACAAGCTCCTTGAAATCCTTAGGTCTAGTTCGTAAATCGAAGACGATCTTCCAGAGCCAGCTTGTCGTCGTTACATATCTTCGATTCAAGAGAAGGACTATTCTTGCAGCGTCCTCAGCAAGCATGCGCCCTCTCGATAATATTCCGACGGTGTCGTTTGTCCGTATCGCGTTCTTCAATACAGCCATGGACTCGGTCATCATCATGAATGATTTTCGAATCGCTTCGACAGAGCCCGTTTTGTCATTCTTCGCGACCGCGTCATCGAGCTTTCTGAGCCATCTATGTCTCTCGTAAAGTGCGATTCTATTTCTGTACTGGTCCGCCTCCCAAGGCCAGTTGTCAGTAAACCGTTCGGCGGCGTTCAGAATGTTTGTTGACTTGAGATATTCAATCTCTACGATTAGTCCGCGGTAAAGATAATATTTCATTGGAATCTCAGCCCGATCACGAACTACAACGATCAGTTCCAAGTCCGAAAAGGGACGGTCTAGTTTCTTCGAGGTCGAGCCACAAACATAAACTGCTCGAACATCATCACCATATTTTCTGACGACACGATCTGAAATGAGGCGTGCGATCCTCAACCTTTCTTCGTGAGTAAACTTTCGAAGCTTCGGAAACAAGACGATACAGTCTTTATTCTTGGAAGATCGGAAAAAAAATGCTTTCTCTACCCTGAAACAGGGAATGAGAGTTTTCAGTTGTCAAATCCCATCGTTCTCAACGATAAGACCTCTCGAACTTTGACCCCGACATCTCCCCGTTCGACTTCGACCGCACGCGTTCAAAGGGAAACAACTGAGGAAAATCACTGACAGAGGAGGCTCGTGGAATCTCTCGACGAAATTTACGGTGTTGGGTCTCGGTCCGGCCAGTACGTGGCCTCGGAGTTCTTCCGCTTCTACCATGCCCTAGACTATGTTAGTCTATAGGAAGGCAAAATCGCGGAACGATCCTGTTTGACGAAATGTGAAAACTGAGGTGCAATCGTTTCTCACCCAGCACTAAGGAGAATACTGCCTTCTAGCCCTTCGAATATCTTCTCGTTGATCTGTTTTGGCGGCACAGCCAAAACTCCGATAGAAATGCCTTTCTCGATTGATCAACTCAAGATCGGTTTGGCCGTTTTTTTGGGACATCGGGTCGGGTTTTCCGGTCGGAGAACCATGTGATCATCCCGCAAGAGCTTTAGCAAGGAGTTTGATGAGCGCGATGTAGAAGTTTCCCTGCAAGGGTCTCACGAAAGGTCCCGAATCGAAATAGGGTCTAAGAACCCAGGCCATTTGTGTTCCCACGAAGATTTGGACCAGGAGACTGAGTATGAACGCGTTTGCCCATCTAGTGTTTGTGTGAATGCTCTCCATGCCTGAGAACTGGTACGTGAGGCCGGCGGCTCCAGCGATAGTGAAAATTCCCACGTTCAGTAGCACAATGAACGAGTATGTCGAAAAACCCTGGCCGGGTGTGGTGAGAATGAAGAATAAGTCCACCGGGACGAAGGCTAGCAGCACAATGCTCATTATTGCAAAGCTTGAAACAAGCACAGCGGCAGTCTGCCGAAGACTAACGTCTCCACCAGAGAACGCGTCGAGAACGTAGTAGGTTGGGAGTGCTACGTAGAGACTGATTAGCAATAAGAGTGGTATCTTGATGACGTTGTATAGGATTTGAAGACCGCCAGGGAGAGCACCCATGGTCGCGCCGTAAATTGCCGCGAAGAATATTGTGCAGAGGTTCGCGTTTAGAAGGAACCTGTTGAGATTCTGGCCGCCTTTGATACTAGCAAAGACATCTCTTCTTCGCCTGAGAAGATCCTCAGCTACTTTCAGAAACTCAAGACGGGACAAGGCCTTGACTCAATGCTCACTGAAAGCACTATTAGTCCTTGCCCAACAACCTAGCTTGTGCAATCATGCCTGAAATCAACGAGGTACGAGGAGAATACTCTACCTGTGGGGTTAAGCTTGTTTGCTAGAACCTCAAGAGGTCCGCGAAGAGACAACGAGACAAGAATTTCCCAGAAACAAGCTCAATGACCTTTCAGGAAGAGACTGGATCAAGTTCACAAAGTCATGGTTCGTCCATCGGCCCGAGCCCCGGGGAGACCGAAAGATTAGACATCCAGCTTCATTTCCAGAATCCCTAGTCAAAGACTTCGTTTCTTTTTTTACTAGGAAGGGCGAACTAGTAGTTGACCCGTTCGTAGGAACCGGAAGCACCTTGGTGGCCGCACTGGAAACGGGTCGCTCAGGAATAGGATTCGAGATTGTAGAAAAGTACGCCGAGATATCGAGAGAACGAGTCAAAGACGCGATAGCTCAGAACGGACCGCTTGAGGAAACAAGGAAGAGCGGATCGTCCTGGGCTAAGATTGTAACGGCTGACTCGGCTAAACTGTCCAAGGTTTGGGGAGAGAATGGTTTCCCTCCTGCTGACTATTGCATTACATCTCCTCCCTACTGGAACCAGCTGAGAAAGAGTCACATGCGACAGAAGGGTCGTGTGGAAAAAGGTCTAGACACGGTGTATAGTGACGATCCTGATGAGATCGGTAACATAGAAGATTATCAGGATTTCTTGCGCGCTTTGAAGCGCACGTTCGATGAGGTCTACAAGGTGATGAGACCGAAAGGCTACCTGACCATTATTACGAACAATGTCTTCAGTGATGGAAGAATGTTCCCGCTTGCCTTCGACACGGTCTCAACGCTCTCCCAGGAACCCTTCGGTTGGACTCCGAAAGATGAGAAGGTGTGGTGTCAGGATGACAAGACGCTCCTTCCGTTAGGGGTCTTCAATGCGTGGGTCGGGAATAGGCATCATCAGTACTGCTTGATCTTCCGGAAAGAAGGATAGTATGACGATGGTTTGTTAGCATGATTGTGTTAAAGAAGGGGTAAATAGACGCGGAAATGTATACGAACTTGTAATGACTACCGGCAGCTATGTGGTCGAAGTCATCGTTGAGAACAAGCCGCTAGCCCGAGACCCTGAAGGAGAGACGATACACCAGAATCTCATTCTGAAAGGCGGTTTCAACCAAGTAACCAGCGTCCGCGCGGGGAAACTCTTGCGGATGAATGTCGAAGCCAACAGTCCAGAAGATGCCCGCGCTATAGTCCGGAAACTTTCCGACGAACTACGAATCTACAACCCAGCAGCCCACACAATCCAGGTCCGAATAGTGGGATAACCCAGTAATGGTAAAGGTCGCAGTAATCCAATACCCGGGAAGCAACTGCGACCTAGACGCCCTAGAAATTCTCCGGGACGTAGTCAAGGCAAAGACAGATCTTGTCTGGCACAAGGACCTGACACACGACGATTATGATGCATACGTTCTTCCCGGCGGATTCAGCTACGGCGACTATCTCCGAGCGGGAGCGATCGCAGCCACCAGTCCCAGCCTCAGAATCGTCAAGGAAGCGACTGAGAGTGGCAAACCAGTTCTGGGAATATGTAATGGATTCCAAATATTGGTAGAGGCTGGACTCCTACCAGGAGCGGTGTTGCGTAATAGCTCACTCCGCTTCGTTTGCACATGGACTAGATTGAGAGTCGAAACCACACGCACGCCCTTCACGAAAAGGGCCAATGCAGGACAGGTATTGGAAATTCCAATCGCGCACAATGAGGGACGTTATTATCTCGATAAAGAACAAATTCCAGAACTGGAGAGAAACCAGCAGATCGTATTCAGATACGTGAATGAAAAGAAAGAAGCTACAGAAGACGCTAATCCTAACGGATCAATCGACAACATCGCCGGCGTATGTAATCAGAAGGGCAATGTAATGGGCCTGATGCCGCATCCCGAAAGAGCCTCAATACCAGTATTGTCACTTGACAGCCAGACTGATGGCAGAGTCATCTTCGACTCTATGATGAGAAGGTTGCACGGGCCTGGAGCTTAGGATGAACTTTCACAGTTCACAGCTCAACGCTTCGTCAGCGGAAAACACAGCCTCCTCAACTGGATCATATGCCGGTGCTCCTCCCCCATCCGTGTTTGGGATCATCGTTGTAGGACTGCTTGCTGGATTAGTCGTTGGTCTTCTGGCTGGTCCAAACTTCACTCTGCAGGGTTTCTTTCTCGGTTTCGCCGGAGGAGCGTTGATAACCGCAGGTCTGTACTTTTACACATCTCAGAGGAGGCGTCCTCCAAGATGAGCGAATCTGCCCGTTCCAAGCGTAGAATCGCGCTCGGCGTCTTCGCAATAATAATGGGATGCGTATCTTTAGTGGGATTGTCAAGCACCAGCTACTACTTTGGCCTAGGAATCTTCGGTGGAGCGTATGGTGCCGTCATGATAGCACTTGGCGTAGCTCTAATCGCAAAGAAGGAGGCCGTTACCTGATGAGTAGCTCGACAGGTGATAATCGAAGGCCGAGTCCGATTCCACGCGCGGCCCTCGCTGGTCTGATTGCTGGACTTGCTGCGGGGCTCGTCAGCTACTATGCCATAAACAGCGTCTTGGGGCTGATAATCGGGTTCATCGCAGGAGCGATAGTAGGCTCACGAACCGTTCTCCTGATGCACAAGGCAAGAGAACAGGACCAATGACAACGGTACAAGTTCAGAAACCGAATCTGACAGATGAAGAGATTCGGTACGCAGTCAAGAAACTTGGCCGCGAGCCCAACGAGGTCGAATGGGCGATGCTTGAGGCACAGTGGAGCGAACACTGCAGCTATAAGTCGAGCAAGCCACTGCTTAAGCTTCTTCCTAGCAAGGGACCTCGAGTAATAGTTGGACCCGGGTCTGACGCTGGAGTCATCGATGTCGGAAATGGCTGGGTGCTCACTCTTCACATCGAGTCACATAATCATCCGAGCGCGATCGACCCATTCGGTGGTGCGGCCACCGGTGTGGGAGGTGTTGTCCGGGACATCCTCTCATTTGGGACCCGTCCCATTGCGCTTCTAGACCCCCTCCGATTTGGCGCCTTGGCCAGCAGCCATAGTCGCTGGCTCTTCGACAACGTGGTCCGCGGGATAGGCTCGTACGGGAACTGCATTGGAGTACCGACGGTCGGAGGCGAAGTAGAGTTTGACACCTCCTTCGAACGAAACTGTCTCGTGGATGTTGTATGTCTCGGCCTCGGCCTAAGGGACAAGCTCGTTCTCGGCGGATCCATCCGTCCAGGGTACCTAGTGTATGTCGTAGGAGGAAGCACCGGACGCGACGGGATTCAAGGCGCCAGTTTCGCAAGCAGAACTCTAACAGAAAGATCGGATAGCGAGAGATCGGCTGTCCAAGTCCCGGACCCGTTCACCAAGAAAATAATCATCGAAGCAGTCCTAGAAGCCGTCGATGCGGGTATTGTTCAGGGAATGAAAGACCTGGGCGGTGGAGGCTTGGCTTGTGGACTCTCGGAGATGGCCTCGAAGGCTGGAACTGGCATGGAGATCAACCTTGACAATGTTCGGATCCGGGAGCCGGGCATGCGCCCTGCCGAGATCATGATCAGTGAGTCCCAGGAACGCATGATAGTTGTTGTCAAGTCGAAGAATGAAGAGAAGCTCATTCGGATCCTGGACAAATGGGAACTAGGCTACTCACGCATAGGCCATCTCACGAATGACGGAATACTCCGCATCATGCATCAAAACCACTTGGCCGCTGAGGCTCCTGCCAAGTTTGTCGCAGAAGCACCTTTGTCTCCGCGGTCCAGCAGAAAGCCCCCGTACATTGACGAATTATCCGACGCTCCTGAACCTCAGATTCCGGAGGACCTCAAAGCGACTCTGTTAGCGCTCCTTGGCAGCCCGAACATTTGCAGTCGAGCATGGATATACCGCCAGTACGATTTCGAAGTAGGACTACGAACAATCATCAGACCGGGACAAGCAGATAGCGCCATCCTTAGACTTCCTAACAGCCGAACACTGGCGATTACAACCGATGGCAACAGCAAACAGGTGTACCTTGACCCATACTGGGGAACGGTTGGAATTCTCAGCGAGGCTTTCTCCAACCTCGTCGCTACAGGGGCCGAGCCAATCGCCGTTGTCGACCACCTTCAATACGGAAACCCCGGCAACCCCGAGGTCTTCTGGACCTTCAAAGAAGCGATACGGGCTATCCGAGACTATCTCAAGGCTACACGGGTCCCGTGTATTGGAGGAAAGGTGAGTTTCTACAACGAAGACACTCAGACAACGACTGCGATCAAGCCCTCGCCTGTAATTGCTGCCGTAGGACTCCGGAATGCGAGAACACCGAAAATTGGCTCGGCTCTCACCAAGGAAGGAAATGACCTACTGATCGTTGGAACAACGTTCCCAGACCTCGGCGGAAGCGAGTACTATGAGAGCGTTCAGGGCCTCGTAGGTGGACGGGTCCCGAGGGTCAATCTGAAAACAGAGAGACAACTTCTTCGAACCGTTACGAAGATTATCGAAAGCGGAGTGGTCGAAGCCGCTCATGACATATCCAAAGGGGGACTGGCGGTAAGTCTGGCTGAAATGGCAGTCCAAGGCCAGAAAGGGTTCACGGTAAATCTAGACAAAGTCCCAACCAAGACGACAAACATCGCTCAGTTACTGTTTTCAGAATCGAAGCCCAGATTCGTCTTGGAGGCAAGGCCGAAAAACACGCTCCGCATATTGCGCAGATTAAGAACAGCGAGGATTAAGGCAGCAAAAATAGGCAGAGTTCAAAGCAGCAAAATCGAATTAGAGTCCCTCGAAGACTCTCCCATCACGATCCCACTGTCAGTTGCGACCGAAGCCTGGTCCGAGACCCTTTCCAAGACGATGGACGTTGCCCCGTAGCCAGTGGAGACGGACGAACGGAAAAAATCAGTTAACCATTCTATTGCCCTCGCATTCGAGCTGTCAACGTAAAGCGACGACTGCCCACAGAAGAACCAAGACCACGGGATTCGCAACAAAACGAGTAGCCGGGATTTCCAAAAAGTGAGCTGTTGTGCCTATTTAGATGATTGTGTCAAGAAAGAGCTATACACGGCCTGAAATTGATACAGGTTTGTAATTGAACCTGAGCGGCTTCAATACCGATCCCATTGTAGGAGCGAAGGATCGTCTCCCTGCTCGAATCGGAGCAATCCAGACTTCACAACTCGACCTCGAAGATGGAAGCCGCTCTGTAAGAGAGCATTGCGGAGTTATTGGAATTTATTCTTTAAAGGATGAACCCGTTGCCGAGCGTATCGTCAAAGGATTAGCGGCTCTTCAGCACAGAGGGCAGGAATCCTGGGGCCTTGCCATGCCTAACGAACCCATAATCAAGGGCCTCGGACTAATCGGTGTAGGAGCGGCAGCAAATGCCCGGAAAATCCTCCGTTTGGAGAGTAACCGAGGAATCGGACACATTCGCTACTCCACTCGTGGACGAACAAACCTCGAGAACGCGCACCCACTGGATATTCATGGAGAGTTTGCCATTGCCCAGAACGGGACCATCGCGAACACGGAAGACCTGGAGCCTCTGGTCAAAGGCGAATTCCCAATCATAGACTCAAACTCGGACACTAAGCTGGCGGGATACAGGTTACTTCAGCACTATCGTCGAGAACATGACTGGACACGAGCCTTCACTCGACTCGCGAAGGAGATCAGCGGGTCCTACAGCTTCGTCATTGTCACACACGAGGGTGAGGTGCTTGCCGCTAGGGACGAGTCAGGCTTTCGACCATTGTGCTTGGGTTGGGACGAAGAGACTCGGACGAACATTGTGGCCTCAGAGAGCTGTGCCCTGACGGCTCTGCACGCTGAGCTTGTCCGGGACGTGCAGCCAGGAGAGCTTGTCCGTTTCAACCAGGATGGTGTAACGGTCACGAAGTTTGCAGAATCTCCTCACCATCACTGCGCGTTTGAATACACATACTTCGCGCATCCGAGTAGCAAAATCGAGGACCGCTACGTCTACGAAGCACGACGACAACTAGGGAGAGTGCTTGCTCGAAAGTATCCGTTCAAGGCAGACGTGGTGATACCAGTCCCTGACTCTGCTCGACCGGCAGCTCTCGGATATTCGGAAGAGAGTGGAATACCTATGGAAGAGGGCTTGATGAAAGACCGTTATCGAAGAAAGGGAAGCCTAAGGAGCTTCATCGAGCCTACCGATGAGAGTCGGGAAGAGATCGTCAGGGAGATCATAACCATCAGACCCGTAGTCGATGGGAAGAACGTCATCGTGGTCGACGACAGCATAGTGCGAGGGACAAGTAGCAAGAATATCGTTCGGGCGCTGCGCGACGCGGGTGCCAAGAAGGTCTACATGGTTGTGACATATCCACCTATCCGCCACCCATGTTACATGGGCATCGACTTTCCAACGCACGGGGAACTGCTGGCGACCAAGGTTGATGGCGACGTATTGTCGATTCCAGAATTGAACACGAAGGTTGGGAATGAGATCGGCGTCGATGGTCTCGGCTACAATGATATCGAGGGACTGAGCAAGGGAATCGGGCTCAAGCAGGGCGAAATGTGCTTCGCCTGTGTGACAGGTGAGTATCTTGGATTGAAGAAGAATCCCGTGCTTCGGACCCGAGAAGAAATGAAGGCCTGACACTCGATCCGACTTGTAGCCGAATGAAGATTCTCATCGTTGGAGGCGGCGGCCGAGAGCACGCTCTTACTTGGGCGCTCTCGAAGGATCGGAACGTCGAGGAGGTTTACGCGGCCCCGGGTAATCCGGGCATTGCCGAAATCGGGACCTGCATTCCTATTGCCTCGAACAATTCTAACGAGCTCGCATCATTTGCATCGAAAAACGGAATCGACCTGACTGTGGTCGGACCCGAGGCTCCTTTGGGCGAAGGAATAGTCGACAAGTTCAGAAAACAGAATCTGCCTATTTTCGGACCCGACAAGCAATCAGCTCGTATTGAAACCTCAAAGAGCTTCGCGAAAGACCTCTGCACTAGATACGCTCTACCGACTCCGCGCTGGGAGACTTTCACTGACAGGACTAAAGCGAACAGAGCTCTCGACGAGCTCGGCCCTCCATGGGTGATCAAAGCAGATGGGCTCGCGGCGGGCAAGGGAACGACCGTCACGAGAGACAGGCGCGAGGCTGAAGCTGCGATTCAACGGGAACTATTACGAGAGCCCAAGCGAATCGTGATGGAAGAATTCATCGATGGATGGGAAGCAAGCTTCACCGCAACCGTTTCGGCAGATCGGGTCCAATGGTTAGCTCCCGTCTTTCAGGACTACAAGCCGGCCTTCGACGGCGACTCTGGACCAAACACCGGAGGTATGGGGGTCTATACTCCAGTCCCCTCCGTGACCCAATCGCTCGTCGAGAAGGTCAGGAAGAAGATTCTGGACCCCGCAGCCGCGGTGCTGACGAAGGAGGGTGCTCCCTTCCAAGGGGTTCTTTACCTGAATGTAATCGTCAAGCACGGGACCGAAGACCCGTACGTTTTGGAGTTCAATGCGCGCTTCGGAGACCCTGAGGCTCAGGGAATAATGCCACTAGTCAAGAGCGGACTATTTGCACACCTAAGTGCTGTTGCAGCCAATTCGGACAGCCCACCGTTACCAGAATCTTCCAAATCCGCCTCCGTAGTCGTTGTCCTCGCGTCCAAGGGATATCCAGAAAATCCCTCAGCGGGAGAGCTGATCGCGCTTCGACCCTTAGCCAATAGCAACATCGTCATATTCCATGCGGGAACTGCCAGAACCCCAAACGGGCAGCTCGTAACATCAGGCGGACGGGTCCTCAACGTGACCGCAACAGGACCCAGCGTCGAGTCAGCCCGGAAGGACGCCTATTCGGTCATCGGCAACTCTGTCCACTTTCCAGGAATGCACTACCGATCTGATATCGGAAGCAGCCAGATGCGCCGCAGGCAACTAGAACCCATCAAAACGTGAGACAGATTGCAAGACTGCATATTCTGTAAGATCGTAAGAAAGGAATTGCCGTCCTATCTGATCTTTGAGGACGAAAATTTTATCGCCTTTCTCGACATTCGACCGCTAAACCCAGGGCACACGTTGGTCTCCCCGAAGAAGCATCATCGTTGGGTCTGGGATGTCCCGGAAGCTGGAAGGTACTTCGAGACCGTTCGGATGATCGCGAAGACTCTCCAGAAGACCATGAACACAGAGTGGGTGGTCGCTGATATTGGAGGAATGGGCGTGCCACACGCGCACGTCCATGTGGTCCCGAGATTTCCAGGAGATGGTCATGCAGAATTCGTGAATGCACAGAACGTGAAGGACATACCAACAGAAGAGATGAAGAGAATTGCAGAAGAAATCAGAAAAGGATTCCATCGAGCAAACTCCGAATAAAATGGAATGGAGTGCTGACTCTCGGCTTCCCGACTCAACAGTCTCCCACCAGACATTCAGCGCCTCGTCGAGGGTTATCGAGAGGGGCTGCTGACGAGTCTTGGTACCAACCTCGCGGGCGCATATCTGCACGGTTCTATAGCGTTTCCAGAATTCGAGCCTAGAGCTGGAGACATAGACTTCTACGTTGTAACTCGACGATCTCTCAATTCGAGAGAGATCAAGGGCTTAGATCGTCTACATCGGGCTTTGGCTGCCAAGTTCGAGTTCGGAAGTAAGCTGGATGGATTCTACATTCCATACGCTTCTGTCC
>VBBB01000144.1:0-16259 GCA_005882955.1 Candidatus Bathyarchaeota archaeon
GGTTGAAGACTGTTGATGTGTTGTTGTAGAGCTGGGTCCAGCGCTCGTGTGTTTTCAGGTCGAGCTTCTCATCCGAGAGCACTTTCCGACATCTGGCTAGATTCTCGCGTAGTTCTCGAATTATCTCGTCCCGTGCCTCGTTCTCAAAGCCGTCGTCGTTGTCCCGCATCAGACTCTTCCATCTCCCGATTCCGGATTCTGCGCCCCGGGGACCAGTCCATCGACTCTGCCGACCGCCTCTGCTACTCTCTTCGACCTTCCTTCCTTCTCGACGAGCCTCCAAAGCCGGAGTAGCCTGGCGCCTGTACTACTCAGCAGTCTCTTCTGCTGCTGGTCTAGTGTCCGATTCCTGGAGCCCTCTTCGAGATCATCCAGGACCCTTACAGTCAAACGGCGAATGTTCGCCAACAATTCCGACTCTTCCTTTCCATTGTCCAACTCACGAATTTACTCCTTTCTTGTTACACGGTTCTTCCCCGTTGGTCCCCTCCGGTAGGATTCAACCGGTCCACAGAAGACAGGAATCCTATCGAAACGGACTCACGGGAAGCCGCAGCTTACTATTGTCGCATCCTCGAAATAAAGAGTGTCCCGACGATAAGACATGAATCCAGCAATCCAATAATAAGTGAGAATCATCCGCTACGTCCAATTCTGGAGAGAAAAGTACGAGAACTACGAGAAACTACATTTCGCAATAACCTAACAAGCATTCTTTTCCAGCCCAAAGGGGCATGGCAATTCTCTCCCCAAATCCCGTACGGAAGATAGTATCCCTAAGAAAAAGGGGATTCGTGTCCCAGGTGCCACCAGAGATTTCCTACTTCAATCGTTCAAGTATTATCTCTATGGTGGAGACGTTCCGTGCATCCTGGCCATCACCGACAATCTCCGTGCCCAAGTTCACATGCTTCGACAAGCCGCCCTGGAAGAAGCGGTTATTCACCACCTCAGCCACATCAACGGCAGTGCTGATGGCTCTTCCACGAGCCTTTAGGCTCAGCTTCTTGGCACCGGTATTATAGTGCATCATGACAGCCGTAGCATAAGCCATGATCGGCTTCTTACCGATCAGTATAGTGTCCGCTGGAATATCAGTTCTACGCACAGGGGCAGGAGCCCTCTCAGTCTTCCTTGGTTCTTCTGACAAGCAATTCACCTCCGACAGCGCGAGTACGATGTCCGGCAGACCGCTCTACCGAGGAAGACCCCTAAATAGCTATCTGAAACCCGAGACCCCAACACAGCCTGACCAGGCAACAGACGCCCTTGGCTCAGCCAAGCAGAACAGACACTCGCTCATTCTCAATCTAGCCGAAACAACAGGGATGAATCCTCACAAAACAAGCTTTGATCCGCGACTTCAAGCGATCGTCAGATAGTGAGAACAAGACCCTTCGGCATTCTTCTTCCGAGACGTCTCGATACAGAGCTCAGGAAATCCGAGATCCAAACTTCCAGCTAGAAAAATGTCTCCTGATTCTGTAATAAGATCCCGGAAAATCCCTTTCGCGGCCCGTTCAAATTAGCTGAACAGGCGATGAATTGTTCCTTCCTTCTTGTTCAAATTGCATCGTTTATCTCGAACGGAAGCATAAGATATCCTTCTATGCCCAAATTCATGCAGTCACTCGGAGAAGAAAACTATCACCGCCTCCTCTCAGAGGCAAAAGCAAGAGACGTCACAGTACAAGCTCTAATCCGGACCATAGTCATCCCGGACTGGCTGAAAGCAGCCACAACGGGACAGGCAAACATCCAGAACACCTTGGCACAACCCACAAGCCTACTCGCCCGAACAAGCATCCTCACAGAGCAGCCTCGCAGACCTCTCCTAAACGCCACTATCGGGCGGGCTAGAAGATAGCCCCGCTCCCACTTTCCCAATCCGAGGCTTGGCTAAGAACACACGATTCTAGCCGCCAATCCTAGGGGCTCCCACCTTTCTACCTAGATAGCGAATCAAGCTACAGGCGTCGGACGTAGCTTCGGCCGGGCCGAATCAGAGAACTGTTCCGAGAACCGCTCATACATCTTCAACTCCTCGGTAGACATTGGCTTGATCTTCTGCAACGCCTCATCAAAGTGCCGTTTAGCCACTTTCAATCCCTTCGCGCGCTTCTTCGCATCCTCGGGATCTTTGGCCTTCGAAATGTGCTCCCGCAAAGCCAACATCACACCGGTGTTGGCGAGAGACGCAATATCCGCCCCAGTATACCCATCAGTCTTCCTAGCCAGATCATCCAAGTTCACATCCTCTGCCAGAGGAGTCTTACGAGTATGAATCTTGAAAATCTGCTTCCTCGCCTCCAGGTCCGGGGGAGGAACGAACAGCAACCGGTCAAACCTACCCGGTCTCAAGAGGGCCGAATCAATAATGTCCGGTCTGTTCGTAGCCGCGATAATAATGACGTTTCGAAGCTCCTCTAGGCCATCCATCTCGGTCAAGAACTGGCTGATCACCCTCTCGGTCACATGGGAGTCGCCCATGCTACTCCCACGAGTCGGCGCAACCGAGTCAATCTCATCGAAAAATATGATGCACGGTGAGGCCTGCCGCGCCTTCCGGAAGACTTCTCGGACTGCCTTCTCAGATTCTCCTACGAACTTGTTCAATAGTTCCGGACCTTTGACGCTGATGAAGTTAGACTCGCTCTCGTGAGCGACCGCCTTCGCCAGTAGGGTCTTACCTGTCCCCGGCGGACCATACAACAGCAGGCCCTTCGGAGGAGTCGCATTCAACTGTGCAAACAAGTCTGGATACTTCAGCGGCCACTCAACAGCTTCCCGCAATTCCTCCTTCACATCCTCCAGACCACCAACCTGATCCCAAGTAACGTCGGGGATCTCAACCAGCACCTCTCGCATCGCCGAAGGCTCTATTTCCTTCAGAGCGTCCTGGAAATCCGCCATCCTCACAATGATCTTGTTCAAAATATCGCCCGGGATGCTCTGAGCCTCAAGGTTGATCTCCGGCAGAATCCTCCGTAGCGCCCGTATAGCCGCCTCCTTCGCCAGCGACTCAAGATCTGCACCAACAAACCCATGAGTCACATCAGCGAGCTTCTTCAGATCAACATCCTCGGCCAACGGCATCCCACGGGTGTGAATCTCCAACACTTCCAGCCGACCATCACGATCAGGCACTCCAATCTCGATCTCACGATCAAACCGGCCCGGCCGACGCAACGCTGGATCTATCGCATTAGGACGATTCGTCGCCCCGATCACCACCACCTTCCCACGCGACTGGAGGCCATCCATCAATGACAAGAGCTGCGATGTAACACGCTTCTCAACCTCTCCAGTCACCTCTTCTCTCTTCGGCGCGATTGAGTCAATTTCGTCGATGAATATGATCGAGGGAGCATTCTCCTGTGCCTCCTTGAAGACGTCCCGCAGCCGCTCCTCGCTCTCACCATAATACTTGCTCATGATCTCCGGCCCTCCGATGCTGAGAAAGTTCGCATTCGTCTCGCTCGCAACCGCCCTAGCGAGCAGAGTCTTTCCCGTGCCGGGAGGTCCGTGAAGCAAGACACCCTTAGGCGCTTCAACCCCAAGTCTCTCAAACAATTCCGGATGTCTCAACGGGAGCTCTATCATCTCCCGGACCTTCTGAATCACGGGTCGGAGACCTCCGATGTCCTCGTAGCTGATCTTTGGGATAGCCCGGATCGGTTCCTTGACTTGCTCGCCAACAAGAACCTCGGTTCCTTCGGTGACGATCACAGCTTCCGCCGGAGGACTAGTGTTTGTTACAACCAGGTTGACTGTCCGTCCCATGATATTGATCGGGACGTAGTCTCCCCGCGACAGAACCCTGCCCTCTAGTAGTTGGCTAAGATACTCTTCGCCGCCAACGATCCGGAGCGGCTCTGTCGGAGCCAGCGTCAAACGCTCGGCGATCTTTGCGTCGATCTTCCGAATGGTAACCTTGTCATCAATAGAGACTCCAGCGTTGTTCCTGAGATAGCCATCTATTCGCACAATCCCTTTTCCATAATCCTGCTCGTGAGCAGGCCAACAAAGTGCGTTCGTCTTTCTTTTTCCGATGATCTGGACAACATCGCCCGAAGTGAGCCCTAGTTCTTGGACAACCTTCGGGTCGATTCGAGCTATTCCGCGGCCCACGTCTCTTTGGAGAGCGTCTGCAACCCGCAGTGTCGCTGTATTCTCTGGCAATTCTGGATCACTAGAAGGTCCAGAATTCGCCAAGCGCGCTAATAAGTTCTTAGCAAGACACTCCCGGAAAAGAGTCTTAAAATGGGTTGCTGCTTAAGCCGGCCGTGTAAGTCCAACCCTCTGGATTTTCGTCATCGCTCCGACTCTTACGCATGCGCGCTCATCTCAGGTTATAGTGTGATTTATACACCGCCCCAGCCACTAGATGGTAGGATCGTGACGGAGAGCAGTCTGGAAATTGTCTGAGGATGTGAAACGAATGGCCGACCTCCTAAAATCAGGCGCGACCATGCTCTCTGACGTCTGTCCGGAATGCGGAAACCCCCTCTTCAGGGTCAAGGGCGACATCTTCTGCGCGAAGTGTAACAAGCCAGTCGTCTATGCCCGAGCGACAGGTCCCCAAGCCACCGTGTCTCAGAGCGTCCTATTGGAGACAGTTGAACATACGATAGTTGGAAAGATTAGTGAGACGAATGCACTGCTGAAGCTTGAGAAGGATCCTGAGAAAATGTCGGTCTACAGCAACCTGGTCTTCGGCTGGTTGTCGATGCTCGAAAAACTTCGTAACCTAAGAGAATCTGACAGAGAATCATAGTTCCAACAGATTCTCAGGCTTCAATAACCGACCACTCTCCAAGTCAGTCAATTCAACTATTCGCCGTCTCCGTCTCGCCAGTACAACGGCGGCGCCGGCTTGCCTAGCTAAATCCAAAAGTTCTCTCTTCCTCTCTCTGCCAAGGAAAGAGCTTCCGGCCTTACACTCGACTAGAACAGAACGGCCGTTTCGTAAGCAGACCAGATCTATTGGTTTGGACTGAGCAGCACGGACGACAAAATATCCATTCCTTCTGAACAAATCCCTAATGCGATACTCCAGCCTACGCCCAATCTCATAGTTGGACAATGCAGCTTCGCCGCAGTCATTCGAGCCTTAAGAACTATGAGCGAGCAGAAACTAATCCACAGTTCTTCTCCGTTGCTCAGGCTCCCGTCGATAAGTGAGGAGAATGAAAATCACGACAACAGCTGCCAATACCAGAACTCCGCTGAAAGCTATCTGGTTGACAGACACATTGACAATACTACCGAGAATGAGGAGCCCGAGAGATAGTCCAAACGCAGCTGCGGTCAACTTCGCAAGACTGAAGAGCTGGACCCGTGCCCATTCCATTAATCGAACTCTTGCTGACGAGGAGAGATCATCGTTCTTCCCTTCCAACTGCTTGAGGCTGGAATCTAATATCAAAGCGGTGGTCGACGCTTCCATGAGAAAGATTACCAACATGAATTGGAAGAGAAGCAAAGCACTGTCCGGCCCAGGCAACCCGTAGATGTCGGCGGCAATTTTGCCCCATACAATCAGCAGCAGCAAGCCCCCAGACGCTGCCAAGATCGCGGTTCTGTTTCCAACCAACATGCCTACCGACCCGACGATTGCAACTACTGCCGTAACTAGAATTGACTGTTGCCCAAGGGCTGGAGGAGGAAGGTTCAGAATAATCCATAGAGCGAGAAATACATAGTTGATCCTCAGAAATGGTGTGACAACGCGAGGAATGAGATCTAAGCGGCCGCCATCGGACGTGTGCTTCTCACCTTCGACATTACGAATGACAACGGGACACCGCTCGGCCAGTCAACGACGGTTGAGGATCTCTCCAGCGCAAGAAGACTTATGGATCTTTCCAGCATGATCAGTTTGAAGGCTATTTCTTCGGTCTGGTCTTGGAACGACGCGGGGGGTGTAGGCGAGGGCGATAGGACGAGCATGCTATAGCCTGCGATGGTGAGTTGTTTGGCTCCTTCCTTTATTTCGGGGTCCAGGAGCGGTGAGATTATCACGATTTGCGATCGGGAGGGAAGCATTCGTCGTGCCAGCAGATTCATGACGTAGCTGGTTGAGACCGACGCTCTTCCAGGCTTCGCCGTTGCCAGCAGGTAGAGTATTCTTCTCTCATGTCTCTTTCCGAAGCCTGCCGGTATAGATCCTCTTTCCCCTCCTTGAAGGACGAGTCCGACACGGTTGCCTTGTCTTAACAAGAGACGGGTCAAGGACGCGGCGGCTTGGATTCCTCGCTCGAAAAGTTCGCTCTCCGTCGGTCCAAAGAAGGTTACGTCCGTATCAAGGACTATCATTACATCCGTGACTCTTTCGGCCTCGGTCTCATTAACGATGAGTTCATTGTAGCGTGCTGATGCTTTCCAGTTGATTCTCTTAGGATCGTCCCCTGGAATGTAACCGCGCATGCTGTAGAACTCTGTCCCCAGTCCCAACACTTTTGATGGGATGACTCCTGGCCACGGTCCTACATGTCGAGGACGGAGCTGAGCCCCTCTAATGCGCTCGGGTCTTGGCATTACAGCGAAAGTTTCAGGTCCAAGTTTCTTTTCAGTTAGATAGAATCCGAACGGATCTCTTACTCTCACCAAGAGGGGGCCGATCTCATAGTTTGCTCTTGAAGGACTAGCGAACTCGAAAATGAGGCGTATCTCCACGGAGGGTCCCATTGAGGCAAATGTGTGGTTTGCCCCTTTTTCGGGTATGATTCTGTCATCGATGATTTCTTGAATCTCCACGTTTCCAAGAGTTTGCCATGTCAGGTTTCGGAGGCGTGATTCTATTCGGATGTCTTCGTCGCCGAATGTCTCGTCAGGGATAATGTCTCGCTCGAGTTTGATGTCTATCTTCTCAGGGAGTCCCCAGACGTTGGAGAAGAAGAAGAGAGAAGCCAATCCGAGTATGAGCACTCCGATCTCCAGATCGTTCAGAAGTAGTGCAAGAATAAGCAGGGCGGCAGTCATTAGGAAGTAGAGGATAGCCTTTGGAGTGAACAAGACTCTACTCTATGACTTGACTCTGGGCACGGGAATCGTCTTGAGAATATCTTCAAGGACCTGGTTCGGGTTTGTTCCCTTAACCCAAGATTCTGCCTTCATGATTAGCCTGTGAACAAGCGCCGGGGCCGCGACCTCTTTGACGTCATCCGGGATGACATAGTCTCTGCCATGAAAGACTGCCCTCGCTCTACTAAGTTTGAAAATCGCGAGAGACCCTCTTGGGCTAGCACCTATCTCAATCTGGCGTTGCGCTCTAGTTGCCTGGACGATGTCAGCAATATATCCCAACACATCATCATCTACATGGATCCCCTCAACAGTCTTTTGCAGGTCGAGAATCGTATCCGAATCCGCAACAGGGTCTAGAATCACATCTTCCTGACCTCGAGCCATCCGACGTCGCATTATCTCTACCTCCTCAGTTCGAGTGGGATATCCGAGCTGGAGCCTTACCAGGAACCGGTCTAGCTGTGCTTCTGGAAGCGGATAGACTCCTTCATACTCGATCGGATTCTGAGTAGCCATAACTATGAAAGGGTCTTGGAGCGAATGTGTCTTACCGTCAAGTGTCGTCTGTCTCTCTTGCATTGCCTCCAGGAGCGCAGCCTGTGTCTTAGGGGGTGCTCTGTTGATCTCGTCTGCAAGTAGAATGTTGGTGAACACTGGCCCCTTCCGTAGCTCGAAATCTCCTGACTTTACGTTGTAGACGTAGGTCCCCGTGATGTCGGCAGGAAGTAGGTCCGGCGTGAACTGAATTCTAGAGAAATAGCATCCCATACTCATCGCGAAGCTCCTCGCCAAGAGTGTTTTGGCTAGCCCTGGATAATCCTCAAAGAGAATGTGCGAGTTAGCGAGGAGGGCTAGCATCACTTTTTCGAGGACAGGATCCTTCCCAACAATTACTTTCTTTACTTGGCCGATAATCTTCTGACAGGTCTGACCCGCATCGTTTACCTTCAGCCCTTCCAGGCTCCAATCAGATCGATTGCATCGCCGATCAAGTTTAGCCTTGCTAGCCATCCTTGAGGTGTAGGTCCATATAGCATGCGGTAAAGAGTCTCGTCTTCAAGGAGCCGCGGTCCGTCCCTTGGGTCTAGCAAGATTCGCCGCACCGTTTCGTTCTCCACGCCTATTTCGAGTGCAACCTTGGTAGTCAAGAGTTCCCTCAGTCTAGCTCGGACCACATTTTCAAAGTATGAATTGCTCGCGTTCGCTGCCACTCTGAACTGACCACTTAGAAACTGTACAGGATTCCCTCGGAAACCTACGGTGGTTGTGATAGCTCTTCTAACCGTCGGGCTCGTGGACTTTCTAGTGAGGTCGCGGGCGATCATGACAACGATGACGATAAGGGGGATCCCAGTCAAGGAAATAGCAGGCGCCGATTCTGAGGGAAGAACTCCTCTAACAAGAACCAGCAGAAGGGCGTACACAACCGCGGACCAGAAGAGTAGCCTTACTGCGCTCAAGTTACAGCTTCGAGTTGAATCTTGAGTTCTTCTGCAACGGATTCGAGATATTCGTGCGCCTTGTCTGCGTCATCGTCGTCGATCTCATGAAGACTATAGCGAGCCTCCTCGAAGAGTTGGGTTAGGTCGGTGGTCGCTGGTCCCTTGAGAGCGAAAGTTGACCGCACCGCTCTGTCAAGCTCCCGTGCCGTTAGGTCAGACGAAACGAGAGCTCCGAGCCTAGATACGGTTGTAATTAGGCGCTGGTAGCAGGCAATTATCCGATCTCTCGGGTCTGATGTAGGGTCCTCTAGTATCTTGATCGCTTCCTGAACGGCTTGCAATCCCTCTTCTTGATTTCCCTGCAATTCTTGGATTGTCACGTCATGCGTTTCCTTCAGCGCGACTCTGACGCTTTGGATAACAACGACTCCTCCGACGACAAGTAGACCTAGGAATGCTAGGCTAAACCACGAGTTCTGGACAAGATTGGAAAGCGCTGGGAGAATACCGCCCGTCTGGAATAGATTGGGAGTCGTCGCATCTTCTCCCGTGATGCTTTTTGCAATGGTAACATTTGCTGCTTGTGTAGGGTTGAAAATGCTACCTTTGGTTTCGATGAGTACTCCGATGGCCAGGGCCCAGAAGAACATTTGGACGAAGAGTGTGTAGCGGGAACCACGCCTTCGCATTTGTCTTCTCTTAGCCATCCCATGGCCGATTGCCGCTCCTATGTCACGATAGTTTAGCCCAATTATCACGACGACAGCGAGCATTGCGCCAAGAATTACCACAGGTCCAAGATAGACCAAGTAAAGCAACCAATATGATCGGAAGAGAAGGCTTCCTCCGGGAGTCCCGTGTGAGAGAGAGGCTAGGGCGAATGCCAGTACGATTAGGCCCACTATGTATGGGAGGATGCGTGGGACTTTCAAGGCAGAGGGTCCGAATTAGGATTGGGGCTATTCGCGATAAATAGTTGTCCTAAAAGGGGGAAGGTTTTGTGGGAGTCTAGTCCTTTACTGCTTCGAGGATGCTTGCAACATTCCAGAGCTTTACACGCGTGTAAGGTGGCATGTTGGGGTCCTGGCCGATCTCGTCCAGTAATGATATTGCGTTTGATGCTCTCACGCCTATCGTGTTTGACTGTGCTTGAAGAGCGTCCATTGCGTCTTTTGCTGCTCGACGAATGTTTCGTGGTGTTGTGTTATCGTTTGAGACTTCGTTCAGAACGCCTAGGGCCTGCTTGATTCTGGCCTCGTATTCCTCTTTCCGTTTTGCCTTTTGCAAGCCATCTCACCAAACTCTTGAAAGGTCTCTGTGGTCCTAGACGCATCCTAGCCCGAGAACGGGTCAGTTCTTCTTCATTAAAAGATTTCCATAGTCAGAGATCCAGATCCCGCCTTTAGTGCCCTGATTTCTGAGGCTGGTGAACAGCATGGGTTCCTTCGCAACAATCTAAGCACTGGCCGCAAGTCGTGCAGAAGTGATCTTCGGAGAAGAGCTCTCTCTGACATGAAAGACACTTTCTCCAGAGTTGAGCAGCATTCTTCCGGTGCAAGGATAGCCCAGAAATTGTTGTCGACAATATGAACGTTCCAACAGAGACAACGTCTTGGCTTACGGGAAGGAATATAGTTGCTAGAAGCGAGAGGACGGAGAGTACAGACTCTTGCCAACCTCCCATCAGTATGATCCGGCGCTGGGAACCATAGACAGCTTTCCGACTATCTTGCACGGGCGGGCCTCATTTTCCTTTGACATCAATCCCGAATCTCTGCAGAAGGCTCTCGTCTCTGCGCTAGCATCTCTTCGAGCCAATCCAAAGTCTAGGGAAATCACCCTGGCCGATCGGGACGGTTACTTGAACGGACAACTAACCTTCCGGCTAGGAATAGGTAACGGAGACAGCTTCGACATTCTCGATTCTAGGGAAGAAGAGCGAGTTATGAACAGGATTGAAAACCGTGGTCCCTTCAAAATGCTGGACCTAGTTTTTCAGCTTCACTACTCTGTGAGTGATGGTAGACGCCACAGAGTCCATGAAGATCACTACATCTTGCGGCTAGTCTTCCAACCTGGGAGAGTCGAGATTTTGGTCCATCACTTGAAAGGCGTCAGAAGAGTTGAACCGGACGAGCTGATCAGGCTCATAATTCAGGAGCTCAACGTTGAATTGACTCGCGAGCGTTACAGTCAGATCGGACTGGAGGCGGTCGACATTACCTAGCCATTGATCTGGATTCTCACGAAGCCAACCTGAACTGTTTTCTGACTATTCTCCAGACGTCCTCGTGCACTTCTTCAACGGGGCGGTTGGCGTCAACCATTTTCCATTCCAGTTTCTTTGCCAACCTTCCATAGGTCCGTCTGACCTTCAACAGCAACTGCCTGTCTTTTTCGTGAACATCCCTCCCAGTCGATTTTCGACTGAAAGATGAGAGCACGGGCACGTCGAGAACAATGACGAGGCTCGCCGTAGGGAGCCCTCGGTCCAATCCTTGAAGCCATCCTAGGCTTAGGCCTCTCGAGACTCCGTAGGCAAGATTTGATGGGTAGTATCTGTCGGCGATTACAAAATCTGCGGTTTCTGTCAGCTTGACTATGAGTTCTTGGTTCTCCCATCTGTTTAGAGAGTAGAGCATGTGGAGTGCCGTTTGCGGATATTCTTGTTTGCCAGCGAGGAATCGTTGTATCTGTCTGCCCGATGGTGATCTGTAGATGGGGAAGCTGATGGTGCCGACTCTTGCGCCTTTTCTCTCGAGCTCTTCTGCGAGGAGTCTTGTCTGGGTTCTCTTGCCCGACTGGTCTATTCCCTCTAAAGCTATGATCTTGCCTCGCATTGCTCTGAGATTGCCTGAGTCTCGTTGTGGATAATAACGATTAGAAGTTAGACGATCAATCTTGACCGGGCTCGTCTTCGTCTCAGAGGCTGACGTGTTTTCCATGTGTTGATATGGTGGACCGGGCGGGATTTGAACCCGCGGCCTTCCGGAGGCTTGGCTTCGATCGTTGCTTGCAAACCGGACGTTCTTCGGCCTGATTGTGTCAGTATACCAGGCTGAACTACCGGCCCACGCGCCGGGTCCTTTCTCGGTTTGTTTGTTAAGTCTTGTTTGTGGGGCCGCCGCCGGGACGTTCACACCGTGTTGGGGTGGTTTGAACCCGGCCTCCAGGCTCCATTGGCCAAGGCTTTCACGGGGCCTTTCAGGCCTGTACGCTACCAAGCTACGTTACGGCGGCCACGAATGTGGCGTTGTGGTTCGCGGAATATGTAAGTTTCCAACATGACCCGACTGCGAAGATCTACTAGGATTCTGTCCTTAGAGACGTTTTTCGTGCTTTTCTGGTCTGTTTTGTAACATCGATCTATCCATTTTTACGTAATGAAGTAGAGCCTATTTCCATGAACATGACTTAGGAACCACGGATAGGGACGCGATCTAGCCCTTGAACGTGCTGAACTGATAGGCAGATTCTTGCAAAAGCGCTATGAAATGCCTAGACCATTACCGGCGGTTCCGACTAGAGATGGCAAGTCCCAAGAAAGAGCTTATGATGTTACGGGTCTTCCGACTGACCCTTCCAGCAGCCCTACTCGTTTCGCTGACATGGATGACGCTGTTCACGGATTCTGCGCGTCAAGCTGTGATCAATTCTCTGGGAGCTAACGCTAACATCATCATATTCATCCTCGGACTATTCCTCGTACTTGGACTCTACTGGGTCATGGGCGTCTACGAGCGCAAGATACTCTACGAGAACCACCGCTCCAGACCCGCCTTCTAAAAAGAACTCGCACGCAACCGCGATTTCACTCGCCTTTTTTTCGGGTCCACCCGACCTGTACTTTACCGAGTAGAGGCCCCTCAAAAGAGCTCTTCTGCGTCGTGGGGATCAACTACTTTTGACATTTTTTAGCGAGGGGTCTCGCCAGTTGAAACTAATCGGGGCGAGTCTATTGGTTCTAGCCGCAGAATGGAACCGTCGGCCCTTTTTCTGATCGCAGATTAAGCGTGGAGATCAGCGTGAAAAAGTCGCGATCTCAAATCGCCTGCCCAGATTCCAGATCAGGGCTGATTCTGGGGGATCTCTATGCCCAGCTGCTTCGCTTCTAGAACAGCTAAGAGTATGAAGAATCCGAGTCTGAGATAATGAGGCTGAGAAACCTTCCATATGTGACTCTCTGGGCGGTCAAGTTCGATGAAGAGAAGAATCTCTACAAAGAAATTCTGGGACTACCCGTAACCGAGGAGAATGCTAACTTCATCTTGTTCGACACCAAAGGATCAAGGCTGGCGTTTCATCGTCTAAAGAAAGGAAGCCGACTGGACCGCCAAACGGTTGAGTTGCACTTCGAAGTGGACGATGTAGATGAGGTCTACTCGGCTCTGCAGCATAAGGGCGTCAAGTTCGAGGAGAAGCCGGCCAACCGGCCCTGGGGCAATCGTATGTCAAGCTTTCACGATGCCGAAGGGTACGTAGTCGAAATTGTCGGCCCTCTAAAGCCTGGCGAACCGTTGAAAGGCGACTAGGACTTCTTCCTACGTTTCTTGTCGGGGGCCACTGGAACGGGCGCGCCAGGGAAGAGGTAGGGCATAGTTGCCGCGGCTGGAGGCGGCGTGGTCGCCGCTCCTTGTTTGAACGATTTCCAATATTCCAGATTGGCTCAGTACCCGGTGATCGTCGAGGCCGTTGTGGCGTAGAAACTTGTGCAAGAGCAGTTTGACTTCTTTGTGCTTGAGGCCTTCAACTTGAATCTGGTTTCCCTTGGTCGAAACGCGGCCGTTGAAGCTCTTGACATGTTCTCTGAGAAAGTCTACAGCCGATCCAATTTTTCCAGGCAGTCTTGCGAGGTCCACTGTCTGCTGCTCCTTTTTCTCTCTTCCAACGGGTTTTGAACTGCTCTTTGGTTTGAAGTTGATAGCCCCCGAATCTCTCGACAGGTTCGTCTTTATGAATCTGAGTCGAATTTAGAGCTCGTCAGTTCTTGATCTGACTGCAGTTTCGGCCTCGACTTTGTAGAACTCGGCAAGTTCGAAGGATTCTTTGATCTGTTTCTCCAGTTCCTCCATCGGAGGATAAACGGATCTATAGATCTCAAGAGGACCCACGTGAGACTTTACGTGGATGGTGTAGGTCGGGTAGGCGGCGTGGCCGAATATTCGCTTACTGTTCCAGGATTCGCGCTTGTCGCCGTCTTGGTAGTTTACGTGATAGCTTCGGAAGCGAATCTTCTCGGGGTTTTCTTGGATCATCTTTTCCGCGAGCGTCCTGAAGAGGGGCCTCTGGGTCTCGCATCCTGAGCAACCCTGACGGGTTAGTGCGGTGACATAGACGATACCGAGTTCGCTTACGAGATCTGCTAGCGCTTCTTCTGCCGTTCGACTCTTCAACTTGTTGAATTCGACGATTTCCGGGATTTCTCTCGTTACGACCTCTGCTGAGAGGGTCAATAGTGTTCACACAAGCTGTTGAGAGGACGCCAATATAATTCTGTAGTTTGCTGCCGTACGAGCCTTTGAGATTGGAACCTGTGATCCAGGCGGAATAAATAAAGGGGGAAGGGTCCAGTTAAGGACCCGAGCTTTTCCACGTCACTGAGAAACTGTCGCCGCTGCTGGATAGCGATGATGGCTGGGCTTTGACGGCTCCGGAGTTGGAAACCATCGTTATCACTTGGACCGAGGAGCCGAACGATCCGATAGTTCCCGGGGTCCCATTCACTGTGGCGGTGCACGACGAGTATGAGACTGTTCCAAAGTCAGCTAGGGGTAGAATGCCTCCGCTGGAAGATGGTGCTTCAGCAATCCATTCCGCTGAAGATCGCTGAGCAGAGCGTACTCTCGCTGATGTGCTGAAGGAAACGCCTGTTGATGTGTCCGTAATGGTCACAGTGAACGATCTTCCGTTGAAACTGGCTTCGGCGGTCATGTGGTCTCCAGGTCTAACCGTGAGTCCATTGATGAGGAACGAGGGGTGTGGGTAGAACTCGTACCAAGCGTAGTAAGTCGGTGCGCCGTTCTGGCAGTCTGAATCCGTGCCTGTCTGTTCTACTGTTCCAGAGCTAAATCCGTCTATGCCTACCCAGAAAGACGAGTACTGGTTGGTGCCCGGACACGTTCCTTGGATTGAAGGAACTGTCCAGGATCCTTTGGCATCACTGACGGAGCCAGAGGATCCGGTTACTGCGTAGCCGCTCCAGTTCGTGCTGGTGAAGCTACCATTATGCGCGCGAGGTGCAAGGGTCAATTGTGGAACCGGGAGTGCTGAAGCAGTCATGAGGAACGAGAGAACGATGAACGCTGTTGCAGCGGCAGATGAAGCAGATATTGTCTGCAGTTTCATTTTCAAGAACCGTTGGGCGGTAGATAATCTAGATAAGATTTGTGGACAGCATTCATCACAACTGAATGCAATAGGTGTTCGACCTAGACGATCTGGGAAGGACAAATGCAGCCTTCATTTGGGACAAGGTGAAAATGACCCCAAAGGTTTCCGAAAGATTCAGAAGGCCCACTCTGTAAACTTCCGTCCGTAGATCGTGTGAAGCGTTGCTCTCGCCCAAGGTATCCTTGTTGGCATACGTGATACTAGCTATTTCCATGTCCTTTGCCGTCGATCACGCTGCATTGATAGAGCAACAACTGAACAGTCAGATTCTTCCAGCCCTAAGGTCCAACGTTGATGCCAATCGACCAATTAGCATGTGTGGGCGATCAGGCACCATTCCAGCGGGACATCGTGGAGATAGCAATTGTCCGCTCAACTTTACCGTATCCCTGAGCCAGGAAAGTCTCGTGCAAGCTCGCGGTTCAAACAGTTCAATTCAACTGTCAGTGACTTTCATCTCAGGCGTCTCGGCACCCGTAACTCTGTCTGCTCAAGGAGCGCCTGCCGGCACGGAAATTCTGTTTGCTCCCGCATCGGCAAGACCTTCATTCTTGTCGACCATGACGATTTCGACGAACGAGGCAACTCCTCTGGGTCAGTTCAACATCACCATTCTCGCAGCGGGTAGAGGCGTTGAGAAATCAATAGTTCTGTCTCTGCTAGTCGTGCTCATTGTTCACGACATAGCCATAGTCTCAGCCGCAATCCAGGGGACCGCTACTGTCGGCAGCATTGTCGTTATCAATGCGACTGTCGCAAATTATGGATCACTGTCCGAGGCGTTCGAGCTCCGAGCCTATGCTAACGCCACCTTGGTCGCTGGTCGATCTTTGCCAAACCTAGCGCCCGGAGCGACCTATGCGAGTCGGTTGATGTGGAACACATCTGGGTTTTCGCCCGGAACGTATACGGTACTGGTAGCTGTTCCTCCAGTTCCAGGCGAGCTCAACTTGCTCGACAATAGTCGAGAAGCGGGCCAAATGATTCTGACTCAAAGCCCAAGTTCTGGACCAAGTCCTTCACCTGCCGCGTCTGGAAATGCGCAGGGTTTGAATTATGGACGTCAGCTGGCCATTGTCGCGGCGATTGCGGAAGCTGCTATCGTTTTCTTAGTCGTCGTTCGTAGCAAACGTAGAGCTTCAACCGGAAACGACTCAGCAGGAACCCGGAAGATCTAGCAGGCTCCACGACTCCTCGAATTCGCCTCACCCTAGCGGGGTAGATACGCTATTCCCTGAATCTCTACCTTCATTCCAAACAGAAGATCAGCTCGTACGGTGGCCCTTGCAGGTTTAGGATCCGGGAAGAACGTCGAGTAAGCCTCGTTCATTTCAGAATAATCATTTAGGTCGCTAAGGTACACTGTAGTCTGAAGCACGTATTCAAAGCCAGATTGTG
>VBBB01000144.1:16284-22016 GCA_005882955.1 Candidatus Bathyarchaeota archaeon
AGCACCCTTCGAAAGTTTTCCAGAGTCGTCTTAGTCTGGGACTTGACGTCCCCTGGCACTACTTTGCCGTTCTGATCGATGGGTCCCTGACCTGAAACAAAGACTAGATCTCCAAACTTTATTCCTGGCGAAAACGGCAGGTTTAATGGCGCAGGCCCCGTTCTGACAAGTTCCTTTCTCAAAGTGCGTCCATATTGGACTGGGCGTGTTGGGGTTTAAGAGTTAAGGACTAATCAAGAATTCCCCGAGTTAGAGCGGAGATGTTAACCAGCGAGCACATACTTGCGCCGATTACTACTACTCAGATAGAACAAGCTAGCGCGAGAATCCGGGGATCAGTGTTGCGGACCCCCATTGTCAGATTGAACATTGACTCTGACATGGAGATCTACCTGAAGCTTGAAAACTTGCAACCCACTGGCTCGTTCAAAGTTCGGGGAGCCTGCAACTCTATCGCATTGGCAGGACCAGCAGCAAAGTCTCGCGGCGTATACACTTGCAGCGCCGGAAACATGGCGCAAGCCCTAGCCTGGCAGGCAAGGCAAAACGGGATCCCTTGTTCAGCTATCGTTCCAGACAATGCCCCTGAAACCAAGTTGCAGGCGGAGCCAAGATCGTCCAGGTCTCCTTCGACGAGGTCTGGAAGGTGGCCACCACCCACAGATATGGCCCATTGGAAGGTTCGATTTTCATTCACCCTTTCAGTGACGAAAAGATGATCGCTGGAAACGGAACTATAGGATTAGAAATTCTTGAAGACATTCCCGACGTGGATTCAGTAGTGATTCCTTTCGGAGGCGGGGGTCTTACTGCAGGAATCGCTACCGCGATTCATGAAAGAAAGCCGGGGACGCGAGTCTACGCAGTTGAGCCGGAAACTGCCGCTCCACTTGCAGCATCGTTTAGCTCCGGACATGCGATGGAAGTAAACCGGGTCCCCAGTTTCGTAGACGGCATCGGTGGAAAGAGTGTTCTTCCCGAAATGTGGGACATGGTAAGACCATTGATTCAAGGTAGTATTGTCTGCCCACTGAAGGAGATCGCCTCGGCGATTCGTCTTCTGGTCGAACGGAACCGGATAGTGGCCGAGGGTGGTGGCGCAGCATCAGTCGCGGCCGCTCTCACCGGCAAAGCCGGGAAGGGAAAGATTGTCTGCGTTGTGTCTGGAGGAAACATTGACACTACCAAGCTCGAAACCATCCTATCTGGCAAAGTTCCTTGAGATGAGATTAGATTGATAGCGGAGATCGACTCGACCCAACAAACGAAGAGTCACCTTAGGCTTGCGGTTAATGATTTGACATCGTAGCCGAAAGGTAGCAAGAGGTTCGCCGTTGACGAAACGAGTAGGTCAACGTATCTTTCAGGATCATACACAGTATTGTCGTCCGCTAGTTCAGGGGGCAAGGCTTGGTTTTCAGGAATTGTTGATGTATCAATCGTCAGAATGTAACTTACCTGCTGTCCTGCATGAACTGTTCCTCCTTCGTCGATAAGGCGCTGGGCTGCGATTGCTTGGGGTACGCGATGAGTATACTCGTTAGGCATCTTGCTCAAATTCTTCGTAATTATCAGCTCCTCGATAGGAATCGTGCCGCTTCGCAGCTTTGAAGCATACTCTCTGAGTGTGTTGAGAACTTGGGGAATAAGCGCTTGAAACTCCCGTGAATTATCTGCTTCCTTGAGGATTGCAAGCATTCGTGTCTGGCATTTCTCAACTATCGTAGGAGTGTCGTGGCGTCGAACATCGATTCCACGAACCTTGAGGGTCCGGTCTTGAAAGATGCCGTAGTATCGGTTTAGGACTGGCGCTTGCGGGTCCGTTTTGGAATTGAGGAAAACTATCCACTTGTACTGGCCCTCAAAACTGAGGGGGAGCTTCAGGTCCTTTTTGATCACTGCACAAAGTTCTTCATAATCAGCCGCTGTTGCGTCAGTTTTTGTAAGCCACATAGAATCGACGATTCCATGCACAAGTTTGAAGCCTCTAGCTTGGGCTATGGCTATTGCACGGTGGAGGAAGATTCGGGAGAAGGCGCATGTTGCGATGTGCGCGTCTATCTTTCCGAACCGGGCGTTCTTAAATCCAAGGTAGCCGAAAGGAGCAAACCAAGATCCATTTAAGTGCTGATTGACGTGCGTCATATTTCTGCCGTTTCAGTTCATCCTTCTCGTCTTTCTTTAGTTGCTTGTAGCGCGACCTTCTATCTAGGAGGATTTCGAGAGATTGAGGGACGATGCCTCGCCATCGGTCGCAGATGTTGTAGTCTAATTCGGGAACCCGACGGAGCGAGTTGGGACAGCATTTGCACTTGACGGTTTCTCCACTCAGATTCTGGTCCCGCATTATTGTCGGGTAGAGGCTGGTAAAGTCCAGCTCTCCCACTTGATCATATATCCCAGTCTCAGGTTCGTGGATGAAGCCTCCCCGGTCAGCGATGACTAGTTCGTTACTGTTTTTCCATTCTTCAGGCTGGTTCTTGTTCCATGGGATGAGAACGTTTTTTTTGACAGCATGGTAGAACTGTAGGCTGGTCATGTTGGTGCCTATGGTCGCTCGGCTGGCTCGCTGAATTGGGATTATGCACGTCCGAGAGATTTCGAATAGTCCTTCAAGTCCACAGTCAGCGCTGATGAAGGCGTTGTGGTCGTCAATATGTAGCCTACCGAGTAGTCGGGCAGCTGTCTCTCTGTACAGAATTTTTCCGTACGAGAAGTAGGAATGACCCTGAACCTCGTAGACTCTCAGCGGTGATGGGTCCCGGCCGAGAACTAGCCTGTTGAGCATTCCGTTTTTGTGTGCGCGTCTCGCTAGGTATGGGAAGATGAACGAGTCTCCGCCTTCTGTAATGACAATGTCAGGATCTATTTCGTTGAAGGTTTGACCGAGGCTGAGGAGTTTCTCCTCTTCGCTGCCTGAATCGAGAACGAGCGTTTCTTCGTCATCTGTAATGATTCTAAGGGAGTCTAGTTCATCCTCGAAGGTTCGAACTCTCTTGTTCTTTCTAGTCTTGATCTCTAGCCTGATCTTTCGAAGAGGCGGTAGTTTGTAGTCTATTGTTTCTCTGGAATCTCTCAGGGTCCATTCGATTTTCTCGTCTTTTTCCTCTGCCTCGACGAGGGCTAGCGGGAACAGATCTTTCTGGTAAAGGTAGATTTGCGGAGAGGGAATGTCTACATCGTAGAGTCGGAAATTCGAGTAGCTGCTTTCTCGCTGGATCCTCCGTGCAAGCTTTGCAGCCTCCTCATCATTCTCTACTACGACCTCAAGGACTCGGGATTTTTCTATATCGCCAGCCCTTTCAAATTTGTCGACAAAAATCGAGTTTTCAACGTAGGATTTGCAAGCTAGGTCTATTAGCTCTCGGTAGTTGCCTCCTACGTGTATTCTCGGCTTCCAAGAGTCTGTGAGCCTTACGCATTTTCCGTCGGGTTTTTTCAGCCATACTACCATTTGGCCTGTTTTGTGGTAGAGGTCGAGAATCCAGCCTAGATGCTTCACACAGAATCAAGATGCGTTCTCTATTCTGGGACTAATTCGGAAGAGAGGGACGAAGAGCGAATGTGAAACAGATGCGAAACTGTAGGAAAAGTGAAAGGGCTACTGGTATCCAAGTAGGGTTTTGTCCAATGTGACAACCTCATCTTCCTTCTGAGGAGTGAAGGGATGACGGGCTATGATGAGCTGTGTATAGGTGCCTTTGTCCTTCAGTCTCGCAGAAACATGGGCAGTATGCATCAAAGCGTCTGTCATGGTCTTGTTTCTTGCCTTCTGATTCGTGGCTATAATCAGCATGTTTCTCTGCTCAGCAGTTTTTCCTAGAAACTGTAAGCTTTTGCGGAATATATCCAGTGCTTCTTTCTTTTCTCGTACGTCGGGATCGCAGAAGAGGGCCGTGATGTCAGAGACGACCGCGAGTCTAGCTCCATACTCATCTAATGCTGGGGCTAGTTTTTCCACGATGAGGCTGTGAACTTGGTGATGTGTGAAGGCTCTGCTGAGATGAATACGTTGCTGCACTCGGCCAGATTCCAGTCCGAGATTGACGATGTGCTGAGAGATTGTGTATGTGTCGAAGAGGTTGCCTGCATCTATGAAAACAACATCGCTATCCAAGCCTTGGGGGAGTGTTGCTCGGACGCAGAGGAGGAGAGAAAGGGCGTGCGATGGTTCACCTTCGAGGGAGACAAACTGGCCCTTTTTGAGGATCAGTGCCTTGTCTAGAGAGTCTATGCCGGTTGTTATGCCAGGTTGGAGGTCTCGGGGGAGATTGCTTCCACGACGGGGTTGATACTCGATCTGGTTGTCTGGCTCTCTGAGAAGTTCAGGGTCTCTACATTTCAGACTGGTAAGGAGGCGTCTTCCTTTGGGTAGAAGGGAAACTCTGCAGCTCAAGACCCTGTCGAGTTCGAAGCCGCAGCTGGGACATGTTCCGTCGAAGACTAGCTTGATTTTTCTGGGATTGATTTGTTGTTTTGATAGGACTAGGGCTTCGTCGCAGAGGATACAATGGTACAGGTAGCCCTCGCTGCCGTTCTCTATCGGGTCTAGCTGCCATGTCTTTGGTTGTAGAGGGTCGATGGTATGGCGTGTTTCCATCGCAGACCCTTAGGGTTGTTCTATTCGTCGCGTCTGCTCTTTGGAGCGGCGTCTTCCACGCCTTTCGTGGTGATCTGGAAGTAGGTCTCAGACTCTGGCAGGTAAGGTGAGTCTATGATTTTGGCAACTCGTAATCCCTGGCTGGCTTTCTTCAGCATGACTCTGTGTGTGGAGGCGTGAGCTAGAATGTTTCCGCCTGCGGGACGCATTGGGTCACCGAAAAACGCTTGAGGGTTCGCTTGGACCTGGTTTGTTATGATGACTGCTAGGTTGAGGGCTTGAGCTATTCGAAGGAGTTTGTGAAGATGGCTGTTGAGGCGTTGTTGGCGTTCGCTTAGGGATTCGCGTCCGATGTATTCGCCTCTGAAGTGGGAGAGGATCGAGTCAACGACTAGGAGTTTGATGTTTTCTTCCTGGCAGATTTTGAACGCGTGGTCGACCGTGAGGATCTGGTGGTCGCTGTTGTAGACGCGGCTGTAGATGATGCCGTCGAGTATCTTTTCTGCATCCAGTCCCATTGCCTGGGCCATCTGGTAGACTCTTTGGGCTGCGAATGTTCCCTCAGTGTCGATGAAGAGGGCTTTGCCTTCGAGGCCGCCGTCTTTGGCTGGTAGCTGGACATTAACGCTGAGCTTCATACAAATCTGTGATTTGCCTGCCCCGAACTCTCCGACAAACTCTGTGATGGCCTGTGTTTCAAGCCCGTTTCCCAGCAGCTTGTCAAGATTGGTGGATGCAAAGCTGAGCCTCTGAAGGCTCAACCTCCTCTCATAGAGCTGTTTGGCGGTGACGTGACGAAGTCTGTCTGTATCGTTTCCCGAGCAGCTCGGGAGATTTTGAGGGCGACGCTGTTCTCTAGGCCTGCTTTTTCGATTAGTTCGCGTATGGGTGCGATTGCTAAGGATGCGATCGAGTCGTAGCCTGCGTCCCGGAGTTTCCCGGCAGTTACAGGTCCAACGCCGTTAAGATCTTGAATATTTACTATCTCTTCAGCCAAAGACTATCGGAGCGGGATAGTCTCATCATGGCTTATCTCCCAGAGTGAGCAGTGAAAGTAATCATTCCTCTCAATTTGTAAGGGGTTTTGTCATCCTGGACTTTCCAAAAAGTGCACTCTCGTGTCGCGAGGATC